>CALMUC010000075.1 GCA_937872845.1 uncultured Lachnospiraceae bacterium
TTGATTCCCGCTTTTTCTGAATGTTTTGATGATAATAAAGAGAAAAAAGAAATATATCAAGAAGATTATATGGAAATTTCATTAGAGGAAAGCAATAAATATTTTGAAGAACAGGTTATTTATGCATTAAAGGAAAAAGAAGCATGCCATTTGGAAGATATTGATTTTTCTGAATTTGAAGATTTAAAAGATCATCTTTTCCTTGCTCTTGTAAATTTTGATAAGAATAGAAATATGCTTCAGAAATGTCCATATAAAAAATTTCTTGACCTGGCTATTGTTGTAAGGTGGAAAATGGAAAGTGAATCTGCATCTGGAAGTATGCTTGTGAATCACAAATTATTAGATTCATGGGGAATTTCAAAGGAAGAATTATTTAGTGCAGGATGGGTATCAACGCGAAAATTGCTTTCACCTAAAATAGAAAATCTTGGTGATTTTCTGAAAAGGGAAATTGGTGGAGAATATGAAGAAAATCCAATGATATTCATTGGAAATAATATGAATTACTATGGTGCTGTATACATGCTTTATCCGGATTTACTTGAAGAATTATATTATACAGCAGGTGATGATTACTATATTCTGCCTTCAAGTATTCATGAACTTCTTGCACTTCCTGTAACAAAATCAGACATATGCGCGAGCGAATTATGTGAAATGGTGAAAGAGATTAATCGTGCTGAAGTTTCACGAGAGGAATGTCTTTCTGAGTCAGTTTACTACTATAATCATAAAGCAGGAAAACTATCAATTGCTATATAAAAACTTTATAATTCTATTTTTAGTTGAAAAATTTCCGTTTATTTTTATTTGAATTTCTTCTTGACGGAAAAGAACCCTTGTGATATTGTAATAGCGATGTTAAAAGTGACATCAGTAAATTTATTTTTTTTTGGAGGAAATACAAAATGGCAAAGGGTACAGTTAAGTGGTTCAACAATCAGAAGGGTTACGGATTCGTTACAGATGAGAATGGTAAGGATGTATTTGTACATTATTCAGGTCTTAACATGGGTGGATTCAAAACTCTTGATGAAGGTGCACACGTTGAGTTCGATGTAACAGACGGCGCTAAGGGACCACAGGCTATCAACGTTACTGTAATCAAGTAATTAGACTTATATTTTCACGTACCTAAGTGCTTTAGTTCTTATATTTTTATAATTAATGAAACACTAAATACGAAAGATTTTAAGTTAAGCCGAAATAAAAAAGGGACTGTTGCAGTTGATGCAGCAGTCCTTTTTTTCGTTGACAGTATGACAAATCAGCAATAAAATATAAAGGGGTTATCGAATATAGGGGGGTGCCGAAATTTGACTGAGGAGTATATATCTGTCAAGGACAGAATTATTTCATCTGCGATTGATATTATCAGTGATGCGGGACTTGCGTCTCTTACACCAAAAGTTATTGGAATGCGGACTAATATTGGTGAAACAATGCTGTATAAGTATTATGGAAGCATAAATGAAATTCTGTCGGATGTTGTCGATTATTATTTTCAATTTGATAATCAGATATACCGTACAATTGCTTCAAAAAAATGTACAGCAGTTGAAAAAATCATAAGTTATGTTGAAGAATATGCAATTTATTATGATAATTACTATTCTATTTCAACACTTATGCTACAGTATGAAGAATTTCTTCATAATACTGCAACAAGAGATCAAGTAATGCTTGGAATTATGAATCGTAAAAGCTATCTTGCTGCTTTTTTTGAAGAAGCAATAAAAAATGGTGAGATTACTAACAGATTCACCAAAGACCAGTTGGCTGATACAATATCAGGGATAATAATGATTTATTTACTTAATCGGCGTATAGAGCTTCACAAGGGAACATTCAGGACAGAACTATGTTCCAACATTAATCAATGGCTGAATATGATAAAAATGAAATAAGTGGAGGGTGTGTTATGAGAGTATTAGTAGCTGAAGATGATGAGGCAAGCGGAAAGTTCCTGTCAAAACTTTTGTCCAGATACGGAGAAGTTGTTCTTACAAAAGATGGTATTGAAGCTGTAGATCAATTTGTAAAATCTGTTTCTGAAAAGAAAGAATTTGATCTTGTATGTCTTGACATAATGATGCCAAAAATTGATGGATATAAGGCATTGCAGTCTATAAGGGATGCAGAAAGAAAATTAGGAATACCAAGAATATCGAGATGTAAAGCAATCATGATTTCTGCGCTTGATGAAGATTTTGATGCATCTTATGTAAGCAGTGATTATGATGATTATATATGTAAACCGATAGATATTATGAAATTTGACGGAATTATAAGAAAACTTGGATTATTGGAACACTAGAGGAAAAATGAATCAAACAAATCTTTTTGAATATATGAAAGAAGAAAGAACTGAGACGGATTCGCCGCTTGCATATCGCATGCGGCCAAAGACGCTTGATGAGATCATAGGGCAGGAGCATATTCTGGGCAAAGATAAGCTCCTTACCAGAGCAATTCGGGCTGATCGTCTCAGTTCTGTTATTTTTTACGGACCACCAGGATGTGGAAAAACAACTATTGCTAAAGTGATAGCAAATACAACGAAGGCAAATTTTCATGAATTGAACGCAACTGCATCTGGCAAAAAGGATATGGAATCAGTTGTTTCTGAAGCAAAGGAACAATTTGAAATCAGTGGCAGAAAAACTATTCTTTTTATTGATGAAATTCATCGATTTAATAAGGCACAACAGGATTATCTTCTTCCGTTTGTTGAAAATGGCACGTTAATATTAATAGGAGCAACAACAGAAAATCCATATTTTGAGGTTAATGGTGCTTTAATTTCAAGATCAATGGTATTTGAATTGAAACCGCTTACTGTTGATGATTTAAAAATTTTAATAAAAAGGACTATTTCAGATCAGCATAATGGACTTGGTCCGTTTAATGCTGAAATAACAGAATCTGCTGCAGATTTTCTTGCTGATATAGCAGAGGGAGATGCCAGACGAGTATTAAATGCCTTGGAACTTGCGGTTCTTACGACAGATCGTAGTGATGACGGAAAAATCATTATTGATATTTCAGTGGTAGAAGAATGTGTTGAAAAAAGAGCAGTAAGATATGATAAAGATGGAGATAACCACTATGATGTAATTTCTGCATTTATTAAGTCAATGCGTGGATCAGATCCGGATGCTGCTGCGTATTATCTGGAAAAAATGATTTATGGTGGTGAAGATATAAAATTTATTGCACGTAGAATTATGATATGCGCAGCTGAAGATGTCGGGAATGCGGATCCTGAGGCACTTCAGCTGGCGACGGCAGCTGCTGTTGCAGTAGAAAGAATAGGCCTTCCAGAGTCTAAGATTATATTGATGCAGGCAGCGACATATGTTGCAAGTGCTCCTAAATCAAATTCTGTCATCAATGCGGTCTCGAAAGCTGATGAAGCAATATTGAAATATGGCAATGCAAATGTTCCGGTTTATTTAAAAGATGCGCATTATTCAGGTGCAGCTAAACTTGGAGTCTCAGGATATCTTTATCCTCATAATTATGAAGGACATTATGTTACTCAGCAATATCTTCCTGATGCTGTGAAAAATCTTAAAATCTATGAACCAGGTGAACTTGGATATGAAAAAAATATATCTGAGTACATTTCAAAATTAAAAAAACGCGATAAATGACTGGAAAATGTTAATTAATATAAAGGATAGTCAAATAAAATTAAAAATATATAAGAAAAATTTAATTAGTAAAAAACTGTGTCCTAATTCATGACTATTTCACAAAATATTCATAAATTAGGACTATTATTGCTGCGTCATAGATTTATCTTAATATAATGAGATTTGCATATATTTGAATTGAGTAATGAAAATATCAATTAAGGAGATTTGTATGAGTAAAAAGGGGAAAATAAGAACTATAATTATTATAGGCGTAACCGTTTTTGTGGCGGCCGCTGTTTTTTTGTTTGTTTATCTGCGTAAAGGTAAAGTAAATAAGGGAAATGGAAATGTTATATATGTTGAATCTGTAAAAGAAATTGAAGGAGCCGGTGTTGGCGAGTCAACCAGATTTATGGGAATGGTTCAGTCTCAGGAAACTAAAACGGTAAATAAGGATTCATCAAAAAAAATAAAAGATGTTTTTGTTAAGGTTGGAGATACAGTTAAAGAAGGAGATCAGCTTTTTTCTTATGATACTACAGATATGGAACTCAGCCTTGAACAGTTAAATCTTGATTTGACAGGTATTCAGAATAGTATAAATTCCGATAATGCAACGCTTTCTGATCTGACAACGCAGAGAAATGCAGCAACAACTGAGGATGAACGTCTTAGTCTTAACAGTCAGATGAATTCAACAATAGCTCAGATAAATGAAGAAAAATATAATTTATCGCTTAAACAGCTTGAAATTAAGCGTCAGCAGGATTCAATAAATACTGCCATTGTAAAATCACCAATGGATGGAACTATAAAGAAAATTGCAAGTACAAGCAATGATACTTCAAGTACATCTTCTTCTGATACAACAGATGTATCTGCAAGTACATCTGGCACCGGTGATGGATTTATTACAATAATGCAGGCTGGTGATTTTAGAATAAAAGGTACAGCGGATGAACAAAGTATTTCTATGCTTACAACAGGTACTTCTGTTATTGTACGTTCCAGACTTGATTCTAATAAAATCTGGAAAGGAACGGTTCAACAAGTAAAGCTTGAACCAGAGTCATCAAGCTCAAATACGAATAATACATCTATGAATGGAACAAGCAGTGCAGAGACAACAACAAAATATACATTTTATGTAAATGTAGATAATACAGACGGACTTATGCTTGGACAGCATTTATATGTAGAAATGGATTATGGACAGACAGAAGCTACAGCTACTGATGCTGATGCGGATGTAATTAAGATACCTTCTTATTATATCATGAATGAGAATGGAAAATATTATGTATGGAAACGAGGAGCAGATAAGAGGATTACTAAGGCTGAGGTAGAGGTTGGAGAATACAATTCAACAAATGATACATATCCTGTAAAATCAGGACTTACTGAGGATGACTATATTGCATATCCTGATCCTTCTATAGCAGAGGGAGATAAAACAACTACAGATCCTACAAAGGCGAGTACAGAAGAGTCTTCAAGTGCCGGAGATGCAGAAATAAATGGAACGGCAACAGATGCCTATGGAACGGCAACAGATGCTGATTCATCTATAAATGGAACTGTAACAGATGCTGATTCCGATGGGAAAAATACAACATCGAAAGATTCTGAAAGTCCGGAGAGGTGACAATATGGCACTTTTATATTTTGAAGATATTTTTAAATCCTATAATCAGGGCGGCATGGATCTTCAAGTATTGAAAAATATTACTTGTTCAATTGATGAAGGTGAATATGTTGCTATTATGGGACCTTCAGGTTCAGGAAAGTCTACATTAATGAACATAATCGGATGCCTTGATAAACCAACTTCTGGAAAATATTTTCTTTCAGAAGAGGATATAAGTTCTGTAAATGATAAAAGGTTATCAGAAATCAGAAATCGTGAGATTGGTTTTATTTTTCAGAATTTTAATCTTCTTCCCAGAGCTTCTGCATTGCAGAATGTGGAACTTCCACTTCAATATGCAAAAATCCCTAAAAAAGTAAGGATTAAAATGTGCAATGATGCTCTTGAAAAAGTAGGTCTTCTGGATCGTGCATCATTTAAACCTACTCAGCTTTCAGGCGGACAAAAACAGAGAGTTGCGATAGCAAGAGCAATAGTAAATAGTCCTAAAATTCTACTTGCAGATGAACCTACAGGTGCTCTGGATTCCAAATCCGGAAAACAGGTCATGGAAATATTTAAGGACTTACATAATGAAGGTGCAACTATAATTATGATTACACATTCACGCAGTGTTGCAGCATCAGCAGATCGCACTATTACGATATTAGATGGAATGATTACGAGTGATTCTATGCATCCTGAGATAGAAGAAGAATATATGAAAATGACTGAAAATACTGAAAATATGGAAAATGCTAATTTCAGTAATCAGGAATGGTAGGGGGGACATGCGATGAAAAAAGTAATATTAAGACTCGTGATAGTTCTTCTTGTTTTGAGTGGAATTACTGTAGGGGGAACAGTTTTATACAGGAAGCATAAAGCGAAAACGAATCCGGCTAAAGTATATTCTGTTTCGGGATCTGGTTTCGTTGGAAATTATTATGAGACACCTTCTACAATGGATGGATCTGTAACAAAAAATAATGAACAGGATATTTATGCAGAAAACGGTGCAACAGTTTCAAAGGTAACGGCTACCGTTGGAGACGCAGTTAAAGCAGGAGATTCTGTCGTAATATATGATACTCAAAAACAGAGTTATCAGCTTGCATCGGCAAAAGCTAATCTTGATGTTTATAATATAAATCTTCAGATTGCTAATAATGATCTTGAAAAACTTGAAAAAACTACTCCGATTCCTGATGAACCAAAGGTTGATCCATCAGTTGAAGGGATGACAGATGAAATATATAATCAGATCATAAATGATGTGCCAAATGCAACAGATACTGATGCAATAAAAATGAAAAATATCGCTGCAGAACAGTATCCGTCTTATAAGCAGTGGGTAACAAACTGCGATGCTATTCGTAAAGCAAATGCAGCAATTTTTGGTGTTGCAGTTGATAAAGTTACAGATTATACTGCGGCGAGTCTTGCCACAGCAATACGAGATCAAAAAAATAAAATTAATGATGCTAAGCTTAAGGTAGATAATCAGAACCTTTCTGTAAGAAAAAATGAAAAAAATGTAGATGATGCTACTGTAAAAGCAAAAATCAATGGAGTTATTACAATGATTAATACTTCTGCTGATAATATTTCAGCAGGAAAGCCAATTGTAAGCATTAAATCAGATGGATCGTTCTCTGCTGTTGTAAATGTTGATGAATTTCATCTGGATGCAATGAAAATTGGAGATTCTGTTACAGTGACATCATATGATACAGGAAATACATATTCAGGAACGGTTACAAATGTAAGTACAACACCAATAGATGATGATTCGAGCGGGTATACGAATTCAGCAACATCTTCATATTATCCTGTGACAATCTCAATTGATGGAAGCCAGGATCTTAAAGAAGGGGCATATGTAAGCGTTCAGTCAAATGGTACTGTAAATGCAGATTTAAGTAATGAGGTTGTTCTTCCTTTGTTTATGGTAAAAAAGGAAAAAAATTCCTATTTTACATATAAAGAAGATGGCGGAAAATTGAAAAAGGTGTTTTTGAATACAGGAAAGATTTATTATGGTCAGATGATTGAAGTTAAGAGTGGCATTACAGCTGATGATAAGATTGCATTTCCGTATGATAAAAATGCTAAAGAAGGTCGTTCATGTGTCGATGGTCAATTAAGTGATTTAGAATCAGAGTAAGGAGGAGAATAAATAATGATTGAAAATATCAGACTTTCCTTTCAGGGAATATTTTCACATAAAATGCGGTCTTTCCTTACTATGCTTGGAATTATTATAGGAATTGCTGCAATTATTGCAATAGTATCAACAATAAAAGGTACAAATGATCAGATAAAACAGAATCTTGTTGGATCAGGTAACAATGTTGTTAATGTTTCATTAAGTCAGAATGGAATGAATGTACTTCCGTCAGATGGTGTTGATGTAAGCAAAATTCCGGTTCTTACAGATGATATGATTGATGAAATTAAAGGCAAAGATGGAATTAAGGATGCAACAGGATATATGAAGGCACAGAGCTATGACAGTATAATTGCCGGAAAAAACTCAATAGAAGGCTCAAATATTATAGGTGCAACAAATAAGTATCTTAGTCTCGAAGGATATCAGCTCATAAAAGGAAGAGAACTTATCGATTCTGATTTTAAAAATTATCGAAATGTTGCTATTCTTGACAGTTCTACAGCGTATAGTCTTTTTGATGGAGATGAAGCTGTAAGTAAGACAATAGAAATTGCCGGTGTTCCATTTGTAGTTGTAGGTGTGGTTGATAAAAGTGATGATTTTGAACCTGTAATTGATTCACCATCAGAGTGGAATACATACTATGCAACAGATACATCAGGATTTATTATGATTCCTGATACTTCATGGCCATGTATATATGGTTATGATCAGCCCTCAATGGTACTTGTCAAAGCAAATTCTACTGAAGATATGACGAAGGCAGGAAAAAATACAGAAGATTACTTGAATAGTTTAATTTCAAATAAGCAGGATGATTCTGTAGTATATAAAAGTGAGGACACTCTGGAAAAAGCAAAGGAATTGCAGAAACTCAGCAATGCTACGAATAAACAGCTTATATGGATAGCAAGTATTTCTCTTCTTGTAGGTGGAATCGGGGTAATGAATATAATGCTGGTTTCGGTAACAGAACGTACAAGAGAAATTGGTTTGAAAAAGGCTCTTGGTGCAAGGAAAAATGTAATATTAGGACAATTCCTTACAGAGGCTGCAGTTCTTACAAGTCTTGGTGGAGTTATAGGCGTTGGAGCCGGGATAGGACTGGCTTACTTTGTTTCAAAAGTTGCAGAAGTACCTGTGGCAATAAGTGTACCTGCTATAGTTGTATCTGTAGTTTTTTCAATGCTTATAGGTATTATATTTGGACTTATTCCTTCTGTTAAGGCGGCAAAACTTAGTCCTATTGATGCACTCAGATATGAATAAAGTTTTAATGCTTTTGTTGAAGTCAGGATTTATGTTTGATATAATGCCGTATGCTAATATAAAAGTTAATTCAAAGGAGTTAAATATATGGGAATTTTAAAGGATTGGCGTGATCATGCGTATAGTCTGGATGATCGTACACCAGAGGGAAAAAATTTTTGGCTTGCATATTTTAAGGTTGAAAAGGGCATTTATGAAAAAATTCTTGCAGAGCCTGAAAAAGCTGAATCATGTACAGTAAAAGAACTTGCGGAAAAATACGGAACAGATATTGAAACAATAACAGGATTTCTTGATGGTATTGATGACAGCTTAAAAGTATCTAATAATCTTGAAGAAGCTGATGAAAATACAAAAATCACACTTGATCTTGATCTTGAAAAACTGTATATGAATATGGTTCAGTGCAATGCAGAGTGGCTTTATAATTTACCGGCATGGGAAAATATATTTGATGCTGAAAAACGTAAAGAACTCTATCTTACAGAGAAGAAGTCACATACAATTGTTCGCGGACCTAAGACTGGTAGAAATGACCAGTGCCCATGTGGAAGTGGAAAAAAGTACAAGAACTGCTGTGGCAAAAAATCTTGAAATAAATGATTTCTACAAAATAAATAGTAAAAAATGTAAAAAGGCTAAAATTTTTTCATTTTGTTTTTATAAGCAAAAAACTGAAGATGAAATATGTGAAGATATATATAAAACAAGGAAAATTTTTTTTGAAAATATTAATGCCAACAAAAATGTCAACATTTATTGTTGGCATTTTTTGTTTACTGATTTTATGTAAAAATAAATAATATTTATCTGGTTTGAAATTTATGATATTTGGATTACAATGTCTGCATCAGATTATAAGCAGTGTGGTCGTAAACTATAAAATGGAAGGAAAGCGGATGTGACTTTTTGGCTCCATCCGTTTTATGTTATTGAATGAATAATTTGAAAAAAAATAAAGAACAGGAAGAGGCAATTGGATTTGGTGATGGACCTATGCTTGTTCTTGGAACTCCGGGATCAGGTAAAACTACGGTTATAGTAAATAGAGTGAAAAATCTGATTAATAAATATAAAATCAAACCAGAGTATATCCTTGTAATTACGTTTACAACTGCAGCGGCAGTTTCGATGAAAGAACGATATAAGAAACTGATGAATAAAAGTGAATGTAAAGTAAGAATGTGTACCTTTCATTCATTTTTTTATTGGATAATAAGGACAGCATTTCCAGGAAGAAAAATATCTGTTCTTAATGAGAATTTAAGAAAACAGATTATAAAAGGAATTTTAAAACAGATTGATGCTGAAAGTTATGATAATGAGGAAACACTGCTTAGTGTAATCAGGCAGATAGATGAAGTGTCGGCTGATCTTATAGATATTGAAAATTATTATTCTTCTGATATTTCTAATGAACATTTTCGCAAGTTATATAAATTATTTAATGAAGAAAAAGAAAAAAATGGTGTGATCGATTTTAATGATATGGTTTCAGTATGTTATACATTACTAAAGGACAGACCAGATATAAGAAAACAAATAGAACATTTATATCCTTATATTTTAGTTGATGAGTTTCAGGATACAAACATAGTTCAGTATGAAATTTTGAAAATGCTTGTGAAATCCAATAATAATATATTTGCGGTTGGAGATGATGATCAGTCAATATATGGGTTTCGTGGAGCAAGACCTGATATAATGCTTTCATTTTCAAAAGAATTCAAAAATGCAAAGGTAGTTACACTTTCGTATAATTATAGATGCCCAGGTGACATTGTTAAAATTTCATCGGATCTGATAAAAAATAATAAAAAAAGATATAATAAAAAACTTATTTCTGCACTTCAATGTAAAGGTGAAATATTTCTTGATTTTCCAGATGATGCTGCAGCAGAAAATAAACTGATTTTAGAAAGAATAAGAAATAGTATTGCAAAGGGTGTTCAGCCATCTGAAATAGCTGTATTGTTCAGAACCAACTTAAGTCCGAGAAAACTCATTTTTGATTTAAGAAGTTACTCAATTCCGTTTGAAGTGAGAGATTCATTCCCTGATATATTTATGCATACTGCTGTAAATCCTATTGTCAGGTATCTGGCATTTGCAAATGGTGATCGTTCAAGAAAAACTTTTCTGAATATAATGAATAAGCCTGTTAGATATATAAGCAGAGATATGATTGAAAATGATATTGTGGATTTTAATCAGATGATTAATAGTGCTGGCGGGAAAGAATATTTAATTGAAAATATATTTGATCTTGAACGCGACATCGAAATGATTAATAAATTAAATCCGTATGGAGCAGTAAGATATATAAGAACAGCAGTCGGATATGATTCTTATCTTGAAAAGTATGCTGAAGAACATCAGATCGATTTTGATGAATGGAAAGAAGCTGTTGATGAATTTGAAAATATGATATGTACATGCAAAAATTATTCTGAGTTTTTAAAAATGAAGGAAAGTTATGAGAATATCAGAACTGAGGAGATGAATAGAAAAAATATACAAAATGCTGTTCAACTTATGACAATGCACAGTGTTAAAGGACTTGAATTTACTGATGTACACATATTAAATGTTACAGAAGGAGAAATTCCCTATAGAAAAGCCAAAACAGAGTATGAGATAGAAGAAGAACGACGTATGATGTATGTTGCTGTTACCAGAACTAAAGAAAGATTGCATATATATGCACCAAAATATATAAGGGGTAAGGAAGTAAAGCCTTCAAGATTTATAGATGAGATGATGCACCTTTCCAACAAATGAAAGATATATTGATTAAATAAATTATAAAATGACTTATAAAAAAGGTGGGAAATATAAAATGGAATTAAATGATGTAAGAAAAGAAATAGATTCTGTTGATCAGGAAATAAAAAAATTATTTAAAAAGAGAATGATGCTTGCTGATGAAGTTGCAATTGTAAAAGCGAGAACAGAAGATGATATATTTAAACCTGAGCGTGAAAAAGAAATTGTTGATAAACTTACAATGGGTGTGGATCAGTCAATAAAGAGGGAGTATACAGCGCTTATTAAAAGAATTATGGAGATAAGCAGAAAATATCAATACGGAAGAACATTAGAACTTAGAAATTGTCTGAATCTGGATTATGTTTCAAAGGAACCTGAATTATGGAAAACAGCAGTATTGAAAAATGAAATGCGTTTTTGCAAAGAATATGATGATTCTAAAATTATTTCCGTTGACTCATATGATGAAATGGAAAAAACCATTTCAAGCGGAGCTGCTGATTCATGTATTGGTGTAATTGAGGACATTGGATTTGGAGTTTCAGATGAATTTCATACGTTGATTTTGAAAAATAAACTTTATATTAATCATTGTGACATATTATCAGATGGAGAAAGACGTCTGAAACTTGTCAGAGTTTCTAAGTTACTTGTGGCGGGTGATGATGATAATCGTCTGAAGATTATGTTTGTATGCAGCAATAAAAGTGGAAGCCTTGCAAGCGTACTTGCAATGATTGCTGATTATGGGGTTAATATGACGGAAATTCATTCAATACCAGATAAAAATAAGGACTGGAATTATATTTTTATGGTTGAATTAGCTGCAAATATTAAACAACAGGAAATAAAAGCAATGATTTTTCAGCTGATAAGTGAAACTGAAAAATTTCAGATAATGGGAAGTTATAAATATTAATATTTCGGAGTAATAGGATGAATCATTTTTTGCGTTATTTAAAAAATTATAAAAAAGATGCAATTATGGCACCGGCATTTAAGATGCTTGAAGCTATATTTGAATTATTTGTTCCTTTGGTTGTTGCAAGACTGATAGATGAAGGAATAAATGGCAGTGACAGGAATCTGATATTAAAGATGGGCGGGCTTCTTCTAGGACTTGCTCTTGTCGGATATGCAGCAGCTATTACTGCACAATATTTTGCTGCCGCTACATCATCTTTGCTTGGAAAAAATTTAAGAAGTGAATTATTTATAAAGATTAATTCGCTTTCATATGAAAATCTTGACCGGATAGGCGTGTCAACATTAATTACCAGAATGACAAGTGATATAAACCAAATACAAACTGGTATAAATATGTTGCTCAGACTTTTTTTAAGATCACCATTCATAATATTTGGTGCGGTTATAATGGCATTTACGGTCGATACAAAGGCAGCAGTGGTTTTCTGTATTGTGCTTCCGGTTCTTGCCGCAGTTGTATTTTTTATTGTTTTTAAAACTGTACCTATGTATGAAGATGTTCAGAACCATCTTGACAAGGTTACACTTCTTACAAGAGAAAACATGACTGGAGCACGCGTGATCCGGGCATTTAATCGTGAAAGCAAAACAGAAGAAGAATTTCATGGTGCAATTTTATCTTTAAAAAAAGTACAAATGAAGGTTGGTGCTTTTTCAGCAATAATGAATCCGGTCACATATGTAATTGTAAATTTAGGAATAGCGGTATTACTTTATTATGGAGCAGTCAGAATAAATATAGGTGAATTGACACAGGGACAGGTTGTAGCCCTTATAAACTATATGTCTCAGATTCTGATAGAACTTGTAAAACTGGCAAATCTTATAATAACAACGACAAAAGGATTTGCTGCAGCTAATCGTGTTGATGAAATACTTGCAATGACGCCAGCTCAAGTATATAGAAATGTCACAAAAACAAATAAGAATAAAGGAATAAGAGGGTATGTATCATTTGAAGATGTTTCATTCAGGTTTCCAGATTCCAGTGAAGACGCTATTTCAAACATTACATTTGATGCAAATCCAGGTGAAATAGTTGGAATTATTGGTGGTACAGGTTCTGGAAAAAGTTCACTTATTTCACTTATTCCGAGATTTTACGATGTTGAAAGCGGGAAAGTTATAATTGATGGAATAGATGTAAAAGAATATTCAAAGAAAGATCTTATGGATAAAATAGGCATTGTGCCTGAAAAATCCGAACTTTTTTCAGGCACAATAGCTGATAATATCCGATTGGGGCGTGAAGATGCATCGAATGAAGATATAGAGAATGCGCTGAAAATGGCGGAAGCATGGGATTTCACAATGAAAGCAGGAGGAATAGAATATAAAATTGACCAGAAGGCGCGGAATCTTTCGGGCGGTCAGAAACAGAGGCTGGCAATAGCAAGAGCTCTTGTAAAAAAACCGGAAATACTTATTCTCGATGATAGTTTTTCCGCACTAGATTTCGCTACGGATGCAAAACTTAGAAAAAATCTTAGAAAACTTATAAATTCAACGGTTTTTATTGTGTCACAAAGAGCATCAACTATAAAATCGGCAGATAAAATCATTGTGCTTAAAGATGGTAAAGCTGCAGGAATTGGAAAACATGATGAATTGATAAAAAATAGTGATATATATAGAGAAATTTGTGAATCCCAGAATCTTATTGAAGCAGATGAGGAGAAGCAAAATGAAAAATAGGAAAGTTTACTCTAGAATATTTGTATTTTTAAAAAAATATCGAGGATATATTTTTATTTCTTTTTTACTTTCTATAATAACTGTTGCAGCACAGCTGACGGTCCCTATTTTATCAGGAATGGCAATTGATCACATGATAGAAGAAAAAAAAGTTGATTTTAACGGAATAATTTCAATTATTATAATTATGCTTGCAGCAATCTTAATTGCGGCGCTTGCTCAGCTTCAGATGAACCGTATAAATAACCGTATAACATATGATGTAATAAAAGATATAAGAAATCAGGCATTTAATAAATTATCACATTTATCTCTTAAATATATAGATAAACATGAATATGGTGATATTGTTTCACGAGTGGTTGCGGATGTTGATCAGTTTTCAGATGGATTGCTTATGGGATTTACACAGCTTTTTACTGGCGTGATAACAATTTTAGGAACATTTATTTTTATGCTGTATGTGAATGTGTGGATTACAATTGGTGTGGTTCTGCTTACTCCGATATCATTGTTTGTTGCTTCATTTGTTGCAAAAAAAACCTTTCATTTGTTTACTGAACAATCTCAGGACAGGGGAGAACTTACGGGACTTGTCAATGAAATGATTGGTTCTGAGAAGGTTGTTCAGGCATTTGGATATGAAAAAAGAGCACAGGAACGATTTGAAAAGATAAATGAATCACTTGCAAAAAACACGTTATCTGCAACTTTTTTTTCGGCATTAACAAATCCATCAACAAGACTTATAAATAATATTGTATATGCATCTGTCGGAGTTGCCGGTGCATTTATGTGTATAGGCGGAGTTATGACAGTTGGTGGACTGCAGGCTTTTCTTCAATATGCCACTCAATATGCAAAACCTATCAATGAAATTTCTGGAGTTGCAACAGAACTTCAGAATGCAGTTGCATGTGCTGGCAGAGTATTTGAACTTATAGATGAACCGGCAGAAGAAGACGCTGGAAGCTTCGAACTCAAAAATGCAGAGGGACATGTAGAACTCAAAAATGTTGAATTTTCGTATTTGACAGAGAGACCATTGATTACAAATCTGAATTTATCTGTAAAACCAGGTATGAGAGTTGCGATAGTCGGACCAACGGGATGTGGGAAATCAACAATAATAAATCTGCTTATGAGATTTTATGATGTAAAAAATGGATCTATATGTGTTGATGAAAATGATATTAGGAGAGTTTCGAAAGGATCGTTGAGGAAAAGTTATGGTATGGTTCTTCAGGAAACATGGCTGAAACAAGGTACGGTATTTGAAAATATAGCATTCGGCAGCCCGGATGCAACAATGGAAGATGTGAAAAATGCCGCAAAAAAGACAGAAGCAGATTCATTTATAAGAAGGCTTTCAAATGGATATGATACTGTTATATCAGAGGATGGAGGAGAACTTTCGGAAGGACAGAAGCAGCTGCTTTGCATCACAAGAGTTATGCTGCATTTGCCGCCAATGCTTATCCTTGATGAAGCTACAAGTTCTATAGATACGATGACAGAGAGAAGAGTTCAGGAAGCTTTCAATGTCATGATGAAAGGCAGAACAAGCTTTATTGTTGCTCATAGACTTTCAACAATACAGAATGCGGATCTTATACTTGTTATGAATGAAGGACATATTGTAGAAAAGGGAAGTCATGAAGAATTAATAAAAAAACATGGATTTTATGAAAAACTTTATAACAGTCAATTTGACCCGACATAGACAGCACTATATTTTTATGTGTTTTTAATAAAAATAATGAATTAAGGCATAAAAAAATAAAAATTCAGATATAAAGAAAATCTGCAATTCATGCGTTTAATTGTATGGATACTTTACTTGTGCTAAAATACCTGACATATGCAGTCGGGAAAATGGAGGATATGACATGAAATTAAAAGATACTGGGATGAACAAAGATGATTTAATAAAAACATGTAAAAAATATATGAATGAAACTTTTGACAGATACGATTTTATAGCTGAAAAAGGTAAAGATATGTATTTGTATGATGAAAACGGTGAGAAATATCTGGATTTTCTTGGCGGAATAGCGGTTTGTGCAGATGGACACTGTCCGCAAAATATTGTTAATGCTATAAAAGAACAGTCAGAAACATTGATTCATGCATCAAACTACTTCTATACAGTTCCTCAGATCATGCTTGCAAAACTCATATGTGAATCTATTGGAATGGAAAAAATTCAATATGAAAATTCAGGTGCAGAAGCAAATGAGGCAATGATTAAACTTGCGAGAAAATATGGAGTAGATAAATTTGGAAAAAATCACTATAAAATAGTAACTGCTTTATCTTCATTTCATGGTAGAACACTTGCAACTCTTACAGCGACAGGACAGCCGGAATCGGCAATTCAAAAGGGATTTGCACCGTTTATGCCGGGATTTTCTTATGCAAAATTTAATGATATTGATGCTTTCAGAGCGGCAGTTGATGAAGATACTGTTGCAATCATGGTTGAACCAGTACAGGGTGAAGGAGGAGTTTACCCTGCTTCAAAAGAGTTTTTAAAAGGTTTAAGAGAACTTTGTGATGAAAAAGGTATGTTACTTCTTTTTGATGAAGTTCAGTCAGGATGGGGAAGAAC
>CALMUC010000076.1 GCA_937872845.1 uncultured Lachnospiraceae bacterium
CGTGTGCTCTTCCGATCTATCATTGCCGCTGCCCAATACTGATAAAAATCACGTTTAAAATGAATTGCATCAACCTCATAAAGTTCCGAATGATCTTTGACAACATCTGTACAATCAATATATCCAAATCCATCCTTTTCACACATTGTCTTTACAGCATTTGTATAATCAGATATACCTGAAAGTGATGAATTTGCAGCAACTGCTGCATCCTTAACCGGAAGTATTGAACTGACATAGAATTTTGTATTAGGAAGTTTCCCTTGAAATTCCTTCAGCAGTGCCTCGTATTTAGCCGCATATTCATCTGCCGATTTAAAATATGGCACATCATTCATTCCATAGCACAGAAAAACATAAGTAGGATTGATTTTTATAACTGCATCTTCATATTTTGTTATACTTTCTATTGTGTCCCCAGAATCAGCAAACACTCTTTCCTGCGGAAGAAAACCAAAATATGAAAATCCTACTGCTCTGGAATCGCCCATCACAACTGACGTGCCAAACAAAGACCAGACATCAGTCTTTCCATCTGTAAGTTTCTTCATCATAGCTTCTTTCTGAGCTTGTGTTTTCATTTCTTCCTGTTGTTTCAAAACTTTATCAACTTCAAGAGGATCTCCTTTTTCCTGATCCTCCAAATATTTGACTCCCGATGCAATTTCTTTATTTTTCTTTGATCTGTTGGAATTTGAAATGATTATTGCAAAAATTACGACTATAAAAATAATAAATGCAGCTATAATGACAGAACGTCTTTTATATATTTCTCTTATTTTTTTCTTATCTATATTCATATTTTTTCTTGCTCCACCCACATTAAATAATTATTACCATTATACAGTTACAATATTCCCGTTTGTATCCTGTGAAAGTCAGCTCAAAATGATGATCTCCGATAATATACAATTGCAACATTCCCATTTACTTTACGCAAAATCATCTTCAAATGACAGTTGCCATCATTATACTAAATTTCATTCTCATTTACATCTTATAATCTTATAAAAATATGTAAAACAATATACACAAAAATTATACAGGTCATAATAAACAAAATCACACATAATGCAATAATTATTATTGCATTTTCAGTCTGCAGATTATAAGATTTTAGTATAAAAATCCGCCTTGTTTTTGCAGGCGGGAAAGGCAGATTATTATGAAAACAACAATCATTTATGGTCAGAATCATAAAGGTTCAACTTATCATATAGCCAGAATGCTTGCTGAAAAAATCGGTGGTGATATTACAGAGTTCTTTCTTCCAAGAGATTTTGGCGAATTCTGCATCGGATGCTCAAATTGCTTCGAAAAATCCGAATCTCTATGTCCACATCATGAAAAACTTCAAAATATCACAAATGCTATCTCAGAAGCTGATGTCATAATACTTGCAAGTCCTGTATATGTCTATCATGCTTCAGGACCGATGAAAACTCTGCTCGATCACTACGGTTACAGATGGATGGTTCACAGACCAGACCCGTCTATGTTTTCTAAGCAGGGAATATGTATTTCAACAGCAGCCGGTTCAGGTACAAAAAGTACAAATAAAGACATGGCTGACAGTATGTTTTTCTGGGGAATCCCTAAAATTTATAAATATGGGGTAAATGTTGCAGCTGTAAATTGGAACGGTGTAAGTGAGAAAAATAAAGCAAAAATCGAACGCCACACAGATAAGATTTCATCATCTGTCAAGAAAAGATTAAATAATGTGCACACAGGAATCAGAACAAAAATATTATTTATGCTGATGCGTACAATGCAAAAAAAAATCGGACTATGTAAATCCGATAGAAATTATTGGAACAGTAAAGGATGGCTCAAAAAAAACAGGCCGTGGAAATCTGATTAAGCTGTTCTATACTGAAAGCAGCGTATATTATGCTATACTATATCTAATCGTCAAAATCATTTACATTAAATTTATAAATAATTATAATTGTAACTGTAAATAATTATGATTACAGCTATAAAGCATTTTTCAGGAGGACAATTATGGGAAATCAAAATCAAAACACATCTGATCCGTACTCACAGCAGAATCAGTATACTCAACCGAACCAGTATACTCAGCAGAATCAGTATACTCAGCAGAATCAGTATGCCCAGCAGAATCAGTATGCTCAGCAGAATCAGTACCCACAAAAAGGCAGTAATACATCACAAAATCATTCGCAGCCTTCTATTCCGCCTGAATATCAGCCAATTTCAATGTGGGGCTACTTTGGTTATCAGCTGCTTTTCTCTATACCGGTTGCAGGATTTATTATTCTTCTCGTATTTGCCTTTGGCGGTACATCGAATATAAACCTTAGGAATTATGCAAGATCTTTCTTCTGTTATTTGATTCTGGTACTTGTTATGTTACTGCTCGTATCTTTAATAGCCGGATCTACAATTCTGACTGTATTTTATAAGTAAACTGCTTTTGTACTGAAATTTCAACCGCTTTTCTTGTTGCAGGAAAAGCGGTTTTTTTATTTTGCCTGAGAATTCACATCAATCGTATTTTGTCTCAAGAAATCAGCCCACAATTGATATGATGACGCCTTAAGATGTATCCCGTCCTTAGTGTAATCCTGTATCAGATTCCCATTGGCATCACATACTGCTGAGTTCATATCTATATAAAATATATCACGTCCATTGGCAAGCGAATTAACAGCTTCATTACGCTGAACTACATTGGCATTGTTAAAAACTGAATCTGATGAACTCTTGTCTATACTGACATGCATGCATCCCTCTATAAAAATCACCGCATCCGGCTGGAGATTCCTTATATCCGATATTATTTTTCTATATGAATCATAATATGAATTTACAGGGTATCCCAATTCATTTATACCCAGTGAAACATATATTTTTTTAAATTGATGTGATGAAAGCAGGTCATTAAATTTTGTTTCCTGCTTTTCACCATTCATCCCATAATATTCCATTGTGTGATCTTCAAGATGATAAACATTCATTGATTCCTTACAGAAAAAATTCGCACTTTTATTTAAACCACTATAATCATAAAGTCCGACAGTTCTTGAATCTCCTATAAAAAGTGCATCATTAAAGTATGCATCATTATCTGTTTTTGCAAGGTATCTGTATTTACCGTCTGGGGCAAATTCTCCGGCTACATCTGTATTAAATGCAGTTCCCGCCGGTTCCATATATCTTCTGTCAGCAACACCATAATCTACAGCCTGACACACAGGTGAATTTACGCCATCAGGTATAATAAATCTTCCATTTTCATCTTTTTGCTGATTATCTTTATCTGAGCTGACTGATTGCGATGAATTTTCACCTTCACCCGAAATGTTTTGAGGTTTTGAAGTATTGTCAGCTCCGCTATTTTTATCAGCTTCGGTTACTTTGTTTTTTATTCTTTCATTTTTGTCAAAAGATTTATTTTCATCAGAAGCTTTATTTATATCAGTTGTTATATTTTTTAATTTATCATATGCTGCTTTATCTGAACCACTTTTGTTTTCTCTATCTACACCACTTGAGTTTCCTTTATCAGTCTCACCTGTAATTTCTTTATTTGATTCATTGATTGATTTTTCTCTGGCATCTTCTGTCATAACATCGTAAGGAATCAATGCACCATCTGACCCTCCGGATATTTCATTTTTCAATGCATATACAATCGAAGAATAAAGAGGCATTCTGGCATAGTTTATTCCACTGTATTTTTTTAAAAAAGTTCTTGTGCCAAAAATTGCAAAGACAGAAAGTATAACAGCCGTACCTGCTACTGATATAAAGAGCGGCATTTCTCTCACTACATGTAATATTTTATTTTTCAACTAAATACGCACCTCTCTTCTTAAAATGAAAAGTACATAAATCCGTTACTCTGCTGTGTAATTGCAAAAAATACGGATATCCAGAACAAAATAAATAATAATATAATAATATAAAATTTTTTTCTCATTTTCCATAATGTATCATAAACTTGTGGAATTGAAAGTATTACCGACACTATAAAAAATGGAAAATATATCTTCAGATACTCCTGCCAGTCTGCAGGGTCAAGCACTCTTCCTTTCCCGAAAAATGGAAACAGTCTGGCAAAATACATTCCAAGATCATCCATCTTCGGAATTGCAAATACTACCCATGAAAGAGGGATTAGTACCCATACATGAAAATGTCCTAACAATGGCATTTTCTTCATATATTTTTTCAGTACAAATTTCTCAAGTACTATCATTATTCCGAGAAATATTCCCCATATCAGAAAATTTATAGTTCCCCCATGCCAAAGTCCCGTAAGCAGCCATACAATCATAAGATTGAATATAATCTTCAAAGTCCCGGTTCTGCTGCCTCCAAGAGGAATATAAATAAAATCTCTAAACCATGTTCCAAGCGTCATATGCCATCTTCGGTAGAAATCTGCAATTGACTTCGCTGCATATGGATGGCTGAAATTCATTACAGGTTCAAATCCAAGCATCATACCAATTCCTGATGCCATCAATGAATATCCCCAGAAATCAAAAAAAAGCTGAAATGTATACCCATATGCTCCCATCCATGCCAATGGTGTAGAAATAGAATCATATCCTATTTTTCCGATTTCATGCCAAAGAATACCAATTCTGTCTGCAAGCAGAACTTTCATCGCAAATCCGATTACCATTTGTTTCATTCCATCTTCAAACAATAAAGGAGAAAATTTCTTTCTTTCAAATTCTTCTTTACTGAATCTCATTATCGGACCTTCTGCAATCTGCGGAAACATTGTAAAATATGCAGCTGTATCTATAAAATCAGGTCTCTTGCTGATTTTTCCGGTATAAAGATCAGCTTGATAAGAAATCATTTTAAATATATAAAAGCTCATTCCCAAAGGGATAGCAGAAAAACATTCCTTTATGATTTTTGAAGCAAAAAATCCCCCTGAACCACCAGATATAACAGCTGCTGCACCAGCCGGATTCATCATATACGGATAATACAGAACTGCTGCTTTAAAAAGAATCAATATACCTGCATCTAACATTATAGCAGCTATCAATGCAGCTTTATTTTTATGATATGTCATATATCCGGAAAAATAATTTAGAATTGTAAGCATAAGAAGAATGAGAACAAGCCATTTCTCACCCCATGCATAAAAAAACAAAGAACCCACAAAAAGAACCCCATTCCGAAATCTTATCGGAACGAGGTAATATATAATCAAAAATATCGGTAGAAATCTTGTTAAAAATAAAATATTTGTAAATGCCATAATCAGACACCTATTTTATGAATCTTTAATAATTCCTCCGCCTATAACACGAGTATTATCATAAGCAACCAATGACTGTCCTGCTGTCACAGCTCTAACGGGTGTATCAAAGTGCATCATAACATTAAATGTACCATCTTCTGCTTTTCCAATAATTTTCAATATACCAGCAGATTCCTTTGCACGATACCTTATTTTTGCTGCACACTGAATCTCTGTAAGATCGGAAGAGCG
>CALMUC010000077.1 GCA_937872845.1 uncultured Lachnospiraceae bacterium
GAATAAAACTTTAATTTATTAAATCAGATTTTTTATTTTATTTTTTATTAAAATATCTATTATCTGTTAATTCCAATATATTTTGCATTTCCAAATGCAAGAATAAGCATAAATATAGGATTTAAAAATATAAGTCCAATTGCAAAACCTGCTCCTTTTCCAAAAACATGGGCAAGTTTTACATATGTGATTATAATGAAAACAAAATTTGCAAATGGAATCAATAAAAGCAAAAAGAGCCATCCATATCCCCATGTTAATTTAAATAAATCATATGTATTCAAAAACGGAATTATTGCATGCCAGCCAGGAACAGATGCCTTATTAAAAATTACCCACATACAAACTATAGTGATTATCAAAGCAATTACCATAGTCACACTATATTTTTCAATTGAATTTATATATGTATTTAATACATAATTATTCATAAAATACCTCCACACATTATTATTCGTAAAAAATATCCGGAGACGATTATATCATATATCAAACATGCTTTATATATATCTAATTATTAATTTTTGATGCAATATGCAGTATTGCATCTGCTGTACCATCTACTCCAAGCAGATTACTATTAATTAGGATATCATAATGCTCAGGAGTTCCCCATTTATAAGTTGTATAATAATTATAATATGAAGCTCTTGCTTTATCTTCTTTTGTTATCTGATCTCTTGCTTGTTTTTCAGAAATATCGAATCTTTCCTGAATAGTGGCAATTCTTGTATCAATCGGTGCATAAATAAATGCATTAAGTACATTATCATAGTCCCGAAGAACATAATTTGAACACCTGCCTATAAATACACAAGATTCTTTTTCTGCAATATTATGCATTGTATTATAAATTGCCATAAATGCTTTTTGATTCAGATTCATACCATAGTTTTGATTATCAAATGAGTAAAGATATGCATATGGATCCATAACAACAGAATAAAGAAAACTGTTTGTAGGTTTCTCATCCAGATTATCAAGCAAATCTTCCCAAAGACCTGATGTCTTTGCAGCTTCTTTTATAAGTTGCTTATCATAGCATTTAACTCCCATTTTATCTGCAATCTTCTGCCCTATCAGTCTTCCGTTACTTCCAAACTGACGCCCGATTGTAATGATTTTATTTCCCATATTTATCACCCCTCCATCTATAAATATATAGATTTCTAAATATATTTCTATGTCTCATTCTAGCATTTCATATTATATTTGTCATATAATTTTGAATGATTTTAATATTTATCTGTTATAGAATTTTTATAAAATATGTCTGAAAATTTAACAAATAAAATACCTTCCATGCCATATTATTATTTACTCATTTACTGGTGCTGTCCGGTAACATATAAATAAATATAATATTCTTGCAAAGAAGGTATATTTTAATCAATATCAAATTTTAAATCATATTATAAGTTTATTTTCTTATTTGTCCATTTCCATATATTATATATTTTGTTGTTGTAAGTTCATTTAATCCCATTGGACCTCTTGCATGTAACTTTTGCGTTGATATCCCAATCTCGGCTCCAAATCCGAATTCGAATCCATCTGTAAATCTCGTTGATGCATTGACATATACTGCGGCAGAATCAATTTCATTAAGAAATTTCTGAGAAGAAGCATAATCGTTTGTGATTATAGCCTCTGAATGACCTGTACTGTATTTATTTATATGTTTAATTGCTTCTTCAATATTATTTACAATCTTTGCAGATATAATTTTAGCCAGATATTCCGTTCCATAATCTTCTTCCGTTGCAGGTATGATTTCATGACATATTTTCATTGATTCAGCATCTCCACGTATTTCACATCCCTCACTATTTAGCATTTTTACAATGGCAGGAATAGCTTTATCTGCAATATTCTTATGAATAACAAGAGATTCTGCTGCATTGCAAACTCCAAGACGCTGCAATTTAGCATTTTTTATTATATTGACAGCCATATCAATATCTGCAGTCTCATCAACATATATATGGCAATTTCCAGTTCCTGTACGTATAACCGGAACTGTTGCATTTGTTGAAACTGTTTGAATCAGGTTTCTGCCACCTCTTGGGATAACAACATCTATATATTCATCCATTTTTATAAGTTCATTTACATATTTTCTATCAGTATCTTCAATAAGCTGAATTATGTCTTTTGATATTCCACTTTCTCCAAGAGCATCACGAACTATTTTAACCAATGCAAGATTTGAATTTATGCAGTCACTTCCACCTCTGAGGATAACAGCATTTCCAGACTTAAATGTAAGGGCAAATGAATCTATCGTTACATTTGGACGAGATTCATAAATAATGGCAATGACTCCAATAGGTACTCTCATCTTTCCAATCTTTAATCCGTTAGGACGTGTCCACATTCCAAGAACTTCTCCAACAGGATCCGGCAGAGCAGCAACCTGTTTAACGCCTTCAGCTATTCCTTTTATTTTATCTTCAGTCAAAATAAGTCTGTCAAGCAATGCCTCTGACATGCCATTATTTTTCGCATTTAAAACATCTTTGACATTTCCTTCAATTATTTCATCAAAGCGCTCTACAAGCTTATCTGCAACATTAAGAAGGGCTTTATCCTTATCATCTGATCCAAGACCGGAATTTTCATAATATGCTGCTTTTGCTTTTTCACATATAAGTTTTAAATCGTACATATTTTTACCCTTTCTTTAATTAACCAATTTTACAAAATCTAACATACAATAATTTAATTGTCAAAAACACTTTATTATTCTTTTTTCTGTTATAATAACAGGTACAGGAACATCTGTCGGTTCTGGTAAAAACATATCAGGACAATTATAAGTCGTATCGATACCACTGTCATTAATGGCATTTGAATCAATTTTAGTTTGACTTTTTAATATCTGAAGTTCAAATGCAGCTGCAACTCGAGGAATATCTCTGCACAATTTCAAAAATCTGTCATAATATCCGCCCCCATAACCAATTCGTGTACCATTTTCATCAAATGCAACACCTGGCATTACCATGAATATTCTATCTTTTTCATCAGGTGTTTCATGAAGAGTAGGTTCTAAAATATTAAATTTACCTATTTTTAAATCATCATCACTCTTTGAACGGTAAAAGACCATTTTATGGTCAGGCATACATTTTGGGAAAAATACTTTTTTGCCAGAATTTCTTGCATTTTCTATTAAAAAAGATAAATCAACCTCATTACGGGCAGCTTTATAAACAAGAATAGAATCTGCTTCCTGATATAAATTTATATTTATAATTTTATTGCATATATTCAGTGATAATTTATTAATCTCTTCTTTTGTAATTAAAAGTCTTGACTGAATAAAATTTTTTCGGATTAAGTCTTTTGTCAAATTATTTTCCTCAATGTAATAAATATTTTTTATTTACAATAAAATCGATAAGATCAAATTTGGGATCAGGGTTTTCAGTAAAATATGTTCCTACATCTTCTCCATTA
>CALMUC010000078.1 GCA_937872845.1 uncultured Lachnospiraceae bacterium
AAGCTGATCTGGAAACTATAGAAGAAATGGAAAATCAGCAAAATGATCAGATAGCAGCAATTGAGTTGAAATATAAAACGGCACTTATTCAGAATCAGACAAATAATGGCACGACAAGTCTTCAGTGGCCTATGCCTTCAAGTTCTGTAATCACTTCAAAGTTTGGACCTAGGACGGCACCTACGGAAGGAGCTACAACAGATCATAAAGGCATAGATATTTCGTGTGCAACTGGAAGCGAGGTGACTGCGGCTGCGGATGGAGTTGTAATATATACCGATTTTCTTGGAACAGGAGGAAATGCGGTGATCATAAATCATGGCGGAGGTCTGGTTACATGTTATTTTCATTTATCAGCATTTAACTGTTCTGTAGGTGATAATGTAAAAGCTGGACAGGTTATTGCATATTCCGGAAGTACAGGAGTTTCAACAGGACCGCATCTGCATTTTGCAGTCAGACTTAATGGAACTTACGTTGATCCGCTCGGATATCTGGGAGTAAGTGAGTGAGAAATAATGAAAATCAGATAAGCGGCCGGAAGATGAATGAGTAAGTCTGAAGACAAATGAGTAAGTCTGGAGACAAATGAGTAAGTCTGAAGACAAATGAGTAAGTCTGGAGACAAATGAGTAAGTCTGAAGATAAATGAGTAAGTCTGAAGATAAATGAGTAAATCTGAAGATAAATGAGTAAACCTGAAAAAAATCAGATAAGCGGCAGAAATAAAATGAATGACAGTAGTAAGCTGAAGGAATGACATTATATGATGTGTGTATATCCTTGATATGTGGGAAAAGCTTATGATATGAATTTAGACAATAATGTGGGACCGGGAGCGAAGTACCATAAAGGAGGACTATAAAAAATGAAGAAAAAAATCGGCGGAATAAAAAAAGTGATTTCCGCAGCAATGGCTGGTGTATTTGCAATAACAATGATGAGTGGATGCGGAAATGTCCGGAGCAACTCCGGAACAGGAAACGGTACAGCATCAGCAACGTCGGCAGCATCAGCAACGCAGAGTGAGCCATTTGACGAGGAAAGCTCTAAAACAAAGAAAAAGACAGCAGAGATTGAGTCAATCATAAATGATAAGTTTTATTTTAATGAGGATTCGTCAAAGAGGGATGAATCATATTATGATGGAATAATGGCAGGGCTTGATGATCCATATTCTGTTTACTATACACCAGAGGAATATGCGAAATTAGAAGAAGATGACGGCGGACAGTATGTTGGAATAGGTGCTACTGTGGCAAAGAACCCGGATACGGGCGAGATATATGTTGTAAAACCGCTGAGGGGAAGCCCGGCAGAAGAAGCCGGATTAAAGAAAAATGATGTTTTCGTACAGGTTGACGGAACCAATATTACGACAAATATGGAACTTGAAGATGTTGTTAAAATGATTCGCGGTTCCAAAGGATCAACGGCTCATCTCAAAATGTACAGAGAGGGTGACAGCGATTACAGAACATTTGATATAAAGAGAAGAAAAGTTGAAAATGTTACTGTTGATTATGAAATGCTTGATGGAAATATCGGATATATTACGGTCGAAGAGTTCATAGATAATACAGCAAAGCAATTTGAGGAAGCAGTAGATACGCTTGAGAAGAAGGGCGCAAAGAGTATTATTGTAGATGTAAGAAATAATCCAGGAGGACTGCTTACAGCAGTTCTTGAAATGGCGGATTATATTATAAAAGATGATGCAAAGGCCAAAGGCGCAGCATCGGCTGGACTTCTGCTGGAAACAAAGGATAAAACGGGTAAAGTTATAGAAAGTTATTCATGCAAGGATGGGCACTCTGTAAACCTTCCGATGGTTGTTCTTGCAAATGAAAATTCTGCTTCGGCATCTGAGATATTTACAGGATGTATGAAGGATTATGGTATTGCAACAATAATCGGAACAACTACATTTGGCAAGGGAATTGTGCAGCAGGTAATCCCTCTGGATGATGGCTCTGCGATAAAGATTACTATTGCAAAATATTTTACACCGGCAGGAAAAGATATACATAAAAAGGGAATTGATCCTGATATAAAAGTTGAGCTTGATGATTCAATAAAGAATGAAACGTCAATTCCTCATTCAAAGGATAATCAGCTGCAGCGTGCGGTAAAAGAACTTGGCGGAGCTGCACTTGCAAGTGATACGGATGCAGATTAAGCAGCTATGCGGCTGTTCTATGCGGTTCATGGGATGAATCTATGAGTTGAGTCTGATATATTTATGAGATTTGACAAGAGGGGACAGAGTAGAGCAGCAAAGGTAAAACCGTTGAGTCTGATATATTTATGAGATTTGACGCAGATAAGTGAACTGCATGAGCATGTTATATGGTAAATAATTTCTTGCATTTGCTAAATAAGCGGGTTAGGATATAAAAGTATTTTGATGAAAAAAATATAAGAAAAGAAGATGGGAGAGAACCAATGGAAAAGGAACTGATTATAGTTCTTGATTTTGGCGGACAGTACAATCAATTGATTGCAAGGCGTGTGCGTGAATGCAATGTCTATGCAGAAGTTCATTCTTATGAGAAACTTACAATTGATGAAATTAAGAATTTAAATCCCAAGGGCATCATTTTTACAGGTGGCCCTAATAGTGTATTTAAGGAAGATTCTGCATCATATGATCCGGGAATTTTCAAACTTGGCATCCCTGTCCTTGGAATCTGTTATGGAGCGCAGCTTATGGCACATCTGCTCGGCGGAGAAGTCAAGACTGCACCTGTAAGTGAGTATGGTCATACGAAAACTTATATAGATAAGGCAGATTCAAAACTTTTAAAAGATATAAAGAGTACATTTACATCATGGATGAGTCATACTGATTATATTGCAAATGTACCTGATGGATTTGAAACTGCTGCACATACAGCAGACTGTCCTGTTGCTGCAATGGAGGATGAAAGCCGAAAGCTGTATGCAGTTCAGTTTCACCCGGAAGTTAATCATACTGAGTTCGGAAAAGAACTGCTTCGGAATTTTGTTTATAATGTCTGCGGATGCAGTGGCGACTGGAAAATGGATGCGTTTGTTCAGACAACAATAGAACAGCTCCGTGAAAAAATTGGCGATGGGAAGGTACTGCTTGCACTGTCGGGAGGCGTGGATTCTTCTGTCGCAGCAGCACTTCTTGCAAAGGCAATCGGAAAACAGCTTACCTGCGTCTTTGTTGATCATGGTCTCCTCAGGAAAGATGAAGGTGATCAGGTAGAAGAAGTATTTGGCGCGGGTGGCGAATTTGATATTAATTTTATTCGTGTGAATGCTGCGGAACGTTATTATAATAAGCTTGCCGGTGTCACTGAGCCAGAGAAGAAAAGAAAAATAATCGGTGAAGAGTTCATTCGGGTATTTGAAGAAGAAGCTAAGAAAATCGGAATGGTGAATTTTCTTGCACAAGGCACGATCTATCCGGATGTTATAGAATCAGGACTTGGGAAATCAGCAACAATCAAGTCACATCATAATGTAGGCGGACTTCCGAAAGATATAGAATTTAAGGAACTGGTTGAACCTCTCAGAATGCTTTTTAAGGACGAAGTCCGAAAAGCAGGCAAGGAACTCGGCCTTCCGGATTATCTTGTGTATCGTCAGCCGTTTCCTGGTCCCGGACTGGGAATCAGAATCATCGGGGAAGTTACTGCGGAAAAAGTCAAAATAGTTCAGGATGCAGATGCAATCTATCGAGAGGAAATTGATAATGCATTTGATGAAGGGAAAATCGAATCCAAGCCAAGTCAATATTTTGCAGCACTTTCAAATATGCGAAGTGTAGGAGTTATGGGCGATTTCAGAACATATGATTATGCAGTTGTTTTGAGAGCTGTAAATACAAGCGATTTTATGACAGCAGACTGTACAGAAATTCCATTTGAAGTATTACAGAAAGTAATGAATCGTATTATAAATGAAGTAAAAGGTGTGAATCGTGTAATGTATGATCTCACAAGCAAACCACCAGGAACGATTGAGTTCGAATAAAAATTTCAAGCCCGCAAGGCCGCTGAATAAGCGGAATTGCGGGCTTTCTTTATGCCTTCTGGTACTAAAATGGTACTAAGAAGCGCTTTATTCTTTGAATGATGAAATTCTAGGCATGAGGCCAAGTGATTTTCCATTCAAAGTATTCATTCGGAGTGATAACTCCGTCAGCAAGTTCTTTTTTCTTAATGCTCCAATCGAGCAAAAAATCATTTACTAATCCATATTCAAATGTAACAGCAACCGGTGCGGATGCAGAAGTATGTTCATTATCATCATAAGTGTTTTTGACATCAGATGATTTGGTCACAGGTGTCATAGGAGTTAAGGAAATCAGATTTCCTGGTCCTTCGTAATCTGGAAAACGAACACCGCTTCCTCTTGCAGGAATTGCAGTTGCACCTTCTTCCAGCCAGAAGAAGGTTTCCATAATATCCTCTGCTGAACCAAGGCTGTAATCATCAAGTGCTTTGTAATTGCAGTTTAATGCATCTGCGATTTTTTGAATCATATCCTCTCGAGGGATACGAGCACCAGTTTCGTATTGAGATACGCGAACGGACATGTTCTTTCCTTCAAAGCCAAGAGCAGCACCTAGTTCGTCCATGGTCATTTTGCGAAAGATTCTTATTTTCTTAATACGGTCACCAATTGTCATATGGCTATCCTCCAATTCTATGTGAAATGTAGAAGTTATTATCTGAAACCAAGTATAACATGAACAAATGAAAAAGAAAAGAATTTCTATACAAAAATAATTAGAAAAATAACTTGACAATCTATACAAGAAAGTATAGAATAGCAAACACAAACAATTCAATACAGGAAAGTATAGAAAACAAGGAGGACAAAAACATGATTGGATAAAAAAGAAAATTAAAACAGATGAACGTACATTGACAACTAAATGAGCTGTATCAGGGCTGTAAACAGACTGGGCGATGATTATAGATTTATAGGAGCACGGATGACACCCTCTAAGAGTAAATAAGAAGCGTACCTCGCGCAGGAGCGACGCTTAGCATTTTTATCGAAATGAATATCGGTAAAGATGCTGGACTGGCTGGAACGCCAGATCTCCCTGATACAAATGGAAGCCAACTCTCTAACAAGTGTATTTGCCAGAGAATTCCCATATGAGGAGTAGAGCCTAGATTGAATTACAGGAAGGAGGGACGCGAATGGAAGAACTTTTTATCAGAGCAAGTGAGATTGAAGAACTTTTGGGAGTTTCAAAATCAATGTCGTATAAGTTGATTCATGAATTAAATGAAGAACTGAAAGCGAAAGGCTATAAGACATTGAATGGAAAACTTAGCAGAAAGTATTTTATGGAACGATTTTACGGATTAAATGAAACGATGCAGTAATCGGTAAGATTGTTAGTAACTAATAGATTAAGTACAGTGGCGGTTGCGGCAGGAATTGCTGCTACTGCCATATCGGAAGGAGAGTGAGATTTATGCCAGCATACAAAGATCATGTAACTGGTACCTGGTTTGTCAAGTTCTACAGCAAGGACTGGAGAGGTGAAAACAGGCAGGTGAAAAAACGAGGTTTCGCAACGAAACGAGAAGCCTTGGAATATGAACGCAATTATAAAATCCGTCAGGAATGCAATCTAGATATGACATTTGAGAATTTCTTCACATTATATTCTGAGGATATGCAGCAGAGGTTAAAGCGGAACACATGGCTTACGAAGGAACACATTGTAAGAACTAAGATTTTGCCATATTTCAAGGATATGAAGATGAGTGAAATATCTCCATCAGACGTATTGAAATGGCAGAACGAAATGATTGCATATCGTGATGAGAAAGGGAACGGTTATACGGAAACTTATCGAAAGACCATGCACAATCAATTAAGCTGCATCTTCAATCATGCATGCAGATACTACAATTTGATAAGTAATCCGGCAAGGAAGGCAGGCTGTATGGGTAAGGAAGAATCGAAGGAAATGCTTTTCTGGACCAAGGAAGAGTATAAAAAGTTTTCCGAGGCAGTAATGGATAAGGATATCTCTTTCTATGCATTTGAAATGTTGTATTGGACAGGGATGAGAATGGGAGAACTGTTAGCACTTACAATGGAAGATTTTGACTTTGAAAAGAATACAGTCCGCATTAATAAATCTTATCAGCGCTTGGAAAGACAGGATGTGATTACGACACCAAAAACACCGAAGAGTAATCGTACGATTAAACTTCCAAAGTTTTTGGCAGAGGAAATGCAGGAATATTTTTCAATGTTGTATGGATATGAAAAAAACACCAGAATTTTTCAGATTACAAAAAGTTTTCTACACCATGAGATGGAAAGAGGATGCAATAAGTCAGGTGTGAAAAAGATTAGAATTCACGACTTGCGTCATAGTCACATTTCCTTGCTCATCGATCTTGGCTTTTCAGCGGTAGCTATTGCTGACAGAGTAGGACATGAAAGTATCGATATTACGTATCGGTATTCACATTTGTTTCCATCAAAACAGATTGAGATGGCAGACAAACTGGATATTGAAAATGCAAGTGATACTGAATTTGATGATTTTAATAAGGAGGGATAGAAAAGTGAGTGAGAAACGTTTGGATAAGAAAAATCGCTGGAGAAATGTGGTTGTTGCATTCCGCATGTCTCCAGAGGAGGCAGAGGAACTTAATGTTCAGGTGGCACTTAGTGGACTATCTAAGCAGGATTATCTGATTAAATGCTGCTTACAACATGAAATTCATGTGGTGTGCGGAAGAAAAGTTGCAAGACAGATGCAGATGTATCTGGAAGCCATATTGGAGGAATTACAATTTTTAGAAGAAGGGCAGGTGCCGGAAGAAGAACTTCTGACACCATTACTTCATATTGTAGAGATTTTAAGGAAAGCAGAGGAGGATGAAGAGAATGGAACAGACATTATTTGAAAAGATGGGGGTAACTTATAGAGAACAGAATGGATATTTATATCCGATATTACCGGCGGATGATGCAGAGGTTAATCTTGATGTTGGAAAGTATGGAAGAATGTGGCTTCATATTCTTTTTGAAACTAACAGGAGAGATTACAATCGACGATTATGGAATGGCACGCTTATTGATGATGCTGTCAGAAAGAATGAAAGGGCTTATGAAATAATTGATATTTCTACAAATTATGAATTGCAGAAACTAAGCGGTGAACAAAAGCATTCTTCCTTGGCAATGTATAAGTGCAGGATGGCAGCAAGAGTTACTGCTGAAGAAAAGTTTCTGGCGGATGTCATGAAGCGCTTAAGGACAGGGAAAAGTAGTTTATCACACAATGATGTTTTAAACACACAACAGAAGGAAAGTGAGGAATAGTTTATGAGAGAGAATGAAGTTTTTTATATGGGTATTGATCATGGGAATCATTTGATGAAAGGAGCAAACCATATTATGGAGAATGGTGTGTCGGCTTTGGCAGCAAAGCCGACATTTTCAACCAATACACTTGTATATGATGGAAGATTTTATAAAGTGGGAGAAAGCAGGGGAAGTGTCAAGGATAGTAAATTGAATGATGATGATTACTATTTATTAACACTGGCTCTTATGGCAAAAGAGGCAACAACCAGAGGAATTCCGTATGGGGCACATGTAGTGCTTGGAATTGGAATGCCGCTAAAACAGTTTGCAACAGTGAGAAAGTCATTTGTTAGATATCTAATGCGTGACAGACAACCAGTTCATTTTCGATATGAGGATCAGGCATATGAATTTTTTATAGAAGATGTGATGGCATTTCCACAGTGCTATGCAGCTGTGGCAGATCAGCTTGCGGTAATGCAGGGAGAATGTTTGATTGTAGATGTAGGTTCTTGGACCATCGATATTATGGAAGTTCGAAAAGGCATACCAATTGAGAGCCAGTGTGAAACATTTACAGAATCAATGATTTCTGTTATCCAGGACATTAAGAGCAGAACCAGTGAATTGTATGGGAAGGAATTAAGTGAAAGTAAGATTACTGAATATATTGGCAATCGAAACGCATCTATTCCGGATCGATATAAGAATCTTATGGATGAAGCGTTTCGAAGATTTGCTGAAAGAGTGGAAGGCATCTTGAAGGAGAACGGTCATGATACAGAATTTTCAGATGTTATCTACGTTGGCGGTGGAGCAACCATAATGAAGAATTATGGAAAACGTGGTGACAATATCCGTTATATCGAAGATGTCAGAGCAAATGCAAGAGGATACGAATATCTTGCAAAAAAGATGAAGTCGTGAGGTGAATCTTATGGGAAAGAAACGAGAAGAACGTCGTCTTGCAAGCAGATTTTATCTGGATGATCCTTATGACAAAGTATTGCTGGGAAAAGTGGATAAAATGCTTGAAGATAAAGTGTTTAGGAATTTTTCAGAGATGATTCGCAAAGGAATTGACCTTTTATATGAAGATTGTTATCACATCAATTCTGATGCAGAAGTAAGAATGCTTCAGATGGAAGTGGAGTACACAGCAGAAGAATTTGCAGAACGTATACTGAAGAAGCTGGATCAGAGAATGGAAGTTCATGATGCCAAAGTGATTGGAGCGATTTCAGTTTGTGGAAATGTAAATCATCCAATGAATTTTACGGAAAAGGAAGCGGATTATCAACAGGCTGATGAAGCTTCAAAGGAAGAAAAAGCATCTGAGAATTTACCAGAACAGACGATGTCTTTTCTGGCAGGGCTTAATAATGACTGATGAGTTGGAGACAAAATGGTGAATCGAGAAAGTAAAAGACACCAGTTTGTCTCCAGTTGCTTTTAATGGAAATCTTGAATGGTGCCATAGAGGTGTCATTGCAGAAGTGAAGGCGGCGAAGAGTTACCATTTATAGTGGAAAGTATAGGAGATATTTTTACTTGTAACTATTCAGAGCCATGCAAAATAGATAAAATGCTTTGCTTGCAAAGAGCATTTTTATCTATTTTATATGGCGAGATAACCACATGAGCAAAAGGAAAGTTGTGTAACAGCGATTTTGCGAATGGTGGTTCTGAATAGTTTATAAGTGCAGGATTTTCCTGCCAAGACGAGAAAATAATCACTTGAGTGATTTTTTTTCGGGAAAAGGTCCGACCTTTTCCGCATCTTGCAAAAACTGTCAACAGAAAATTTAGAAGTAACAACAAACTGATTTCAGAGATGAAAGAGAGGACAAAATAATGGGACTGATAACAAGAATCAGAACGAGAGAACAGAAGAAGGGAGGACATGTGTATGTCAGATGGAAGAAAGTATCGTTCCAATTTGAAGGAACATAAGATTTCAGTAAAACTGTCAACGGTGGAACTGGAAAAACTTGATGACTCAGCAGCTAATGCTGGAGTCAATAGAAGTAAATATATTAGAGAACTGATTAGCGGGAATGGAAATATAGATTTTACATTTCCAGAGGATAGAGCAAATCTTATTCGACAGGTAAGCGGAATAGCAACCAATATTAATCAGATTGCGAAGTATGTAAATACTGATAGGGCAATCTATGAACAGCAGTTGGTTGAGCTTAGAGATCTGTTGAAAGAAATACAGCAGTTATTACAGGAGGTGTTGAGATCGGAAGAGCGTCGTGTAG
>CALMUC010000079.1 GCA_937872845.1 uncultured Lachnospiraceae bacterium
TCCTACAGCTTCTCTTTCAGATGATCTTGGGGCTGATTCTCTGGATGCAGTTGAACTTGGAATGGCAATTGAGGAAGCAACAGGTGTCAGTATTTCTGATGAAGATCTTCCAAAACTGAAGACTGTTCAGGATGTTATTGATTATGTAGAGAGCCATAAATAAGCTGCAAATAAAATGTGTGAAGTCCTGAGGGAGCATTATGCTTTTTCAGGGCTTATTAATTTGATGAGTAGGAGTAATAAATGAAAATTTTTGGTAGACAAAAATATGTGAATGTAAAAAGTACTGCCAATGATGAGGTTCTTTTGACAAAACCTGAAAAAGAAGAATTAACAGAGGAACGTGATACACCTGAAAATGTTTTTACATGTACAGGATGTAAAAAGGAAATTCCTCTTTCCATTATAAAGAAAAATCTTTTCGTATGTCCAGAATGTGGAAAACATGCAAAAATTTCAGCCAAAAGACGAATTATCAGTCTTGCAGATAAAGATACATTCAGAAAATTGAATAAGACTATCCCTTTTTGCAATCCACTTTCATATCCGGATTACAAGGAAAAGATTGAAGGACTTCAAGAAAAAACAGAACTTGATGAAGGAGTTCTATCAGGAGTATGTGAGATATCAGGACATAAGTGTGTAGTTGCAGTTATGGCAAGTGAATTCCTTATGGGAAGTATGGGAATGGCCGTTGGTGAGAAAATTGCCAGTGCATTTGAAGCTGCTGATAAGCTTAATATACCAATAATTGTATTTGCAGCTAGTGGTGGAGCAAGAATGCAGGAAGGAATACTGTCGCTGATGCAGATGGCAAAGACATCAGCTGCGGTAAAACGTTTTAGTGATCATGGCGGACTTTATATTGCAGTGCTGACGCATCCTACAACTGGCGGGGTAAGTGCAAGCTTTGCAACGCTTGCAGATATTACACTTGCTGAACCTGGAGCACTCATAGGATTTGCCGGACCAAGGGTTATTGAACAGACTATAGGACAGAAACTCCCAAAAGGTTTTCAACGCTCTGAATTCCAGGAAGAACATGGATTTGTTGATGAGATTGTTCCGCGTAAGGAAATGCGAGAAGCACTCAGTCATATTCTGAGACTTCATGAGAAGAGGAGAAACATATGGCAGGGATAAGAGAAATAGATCTGAAACTTACCGAGCTTGAAAATGAGATTTATAAAGCAGAAAAAGATCAGAACGATGTTGAAAAACTGGATGATCTTCATGCAGAATATGATAGGAATGCAGCAGAAGCTTCTGACTTGTCTGCACACGATAAATTGTATCTGGCAAGAAATGCAAGAAGACCCAAAATAGATGATTATATCAGTGAACTTTTTGACGACTTTTTTATTCAGCGCGGAGATCTTCTTGGAAAGGAAGATCCCAGCATTTTAGGCGGAATAGGTGCATTTCACGGAATGCCGGTTACTGTTCTTGGACATAGAAAAGGCAGAAACCTTGAGGAAAATCTGAAATATAATTTTGGAATGCCGGAACCTGAAGGTTACAGAAAAGCTCTTAGGATTATGAAACAGGCTGAAAAGTTTGGAAGACCAATAATTACATTTATAGATACGCCAGGAGCATATCCTGGAATGGATGCAGAAGAGCATGGACAGAGTAATGCTATTTCAAAGAACCTTTTTGAAATGAGTGCAATTACAGTTCCTATAATTTCTATAGTGACAGGAGAAGGCAGCAGCGGAGGAGCACTTGCAATTGGTGTTGCAAACGAGGTTTATATGCTTGAAAATGCTGTGTATTCTGTACTTTCACCAGAAGGATTTGCTTCAATATTGTGGAAGGATTCATCAAGAGCAGATGAGGCATGTAATCTTATGAAACTTACAGCAGATGATCTTTATAATTTTGGAGTCGTGGATGAAGTTATTAAAGAACCATTAGGTGGAGCACATCATAATCCGATATATGTATATCATGAGATTGATGACATTCTTGTAAAGGCATTAAAGAAATATAAAAATATGCCAGGGTCTGAAATTGCAAAGCATCGTTATGAAAAGTTCAGACATATTGACCGAAAGGAACTGGAATCTTAAAACATAATATAAAATTTCGGATGGAGAGATAATAAGATGAAATTACTGAACGAATTACTTGGAATAAAATATCCAATTATTCAGGGCGGTATGGCAAATATCGCACTTGGAAAATTTGCAGCTGCAGTATCAAATGCCGGTGGACTTGGACTTATTGGTTCAGGCGGTTTTGATGCAGAGAGAATAGAAGAAGAAATTGCAGAAGCCAGAAAATACACTGACAAGCCATTTGGTGTAAACCTTATGCTCATGAATCCTGATGCAGATAATATTGCTGATCTTCTTACAAGAGAGAAGATAAAAGTAATTACAACAGGAGCAGGAATGCCGGGAAAATATATTGATAAGTGGAAAGATGCAGGCTCATTTGTAATCCCAGTTGTTGCAAGTACAGCACTGGCAAAACGTGTTGAAAAGCAGGGAGCGGATGCCGTAATAGCAGAAGGCGGAGAGAGTGGCGGACATGTTGGAGATATGACAACTATGACTCTAGTTCCACAGGTTATTGACAGTGTTAATATTCCTGTAATCGCTGCCGGAGGAGTTGCAGATGGAAGACAGTTCGCTGCTGCAATGTGTCTTGGAGCTGTAGGAGTGCAGATCGGAACTTGTCTTCTTGTTAGTGAAGAGTGTCCTGTTCATGATAATTATAAACAGGCAATTATAAAATCAAAAGATAATGCTACAACAGTTACAGGAAGATCTCTTGATGCTCCTGTAAGAATAATAAAAAATGAAATGGCTCGTCAATATCTTCAGCTTGAAAAAGAAGCTGCAAGCCGTGATGAACTTGAAAAAGTTACACTTGGAGGACTTCGCCGTGCCGTATTTGATGGAGATGTAAAAATGGGCTCTGTTATGGCAGGACAGGTTTGCGGACAATGTAAAGAGATCAGACCTGTAGCAGCAATTTTAGATGAAATGTATGAGGATGGAAAGAGAGTCCTTGCTGAGAAGGCAAAGTTAGCTGAAAATTGGAAATAATTTAAGGAGTTTATTATGAAACTTGGATTTTTATATGCAGGTCAGGGTGCACAGTATGTTGGTATGGGAAAAGAGTTTTATGAAAGTGATGAAGCATTTCATAAGCTTTATGACAGTCTTTCTGTAGGTTTTGACGTAAAGGAAATATCATTTAACGGACCGGCAGAAGTGCTTAATGAAACTCAGTATACGCAGCCGTGTATGGTGGCGTTTCAGGTTGGAGTTACTGAACTATTAAAGGATAAAGGAATTGTTCCTTCGATTTCTGCAGGACTTTCACTAGGTGAATACTCAGCACTTTTTTCAGCAGGAGTTTTTGAAGCAAATCAAGTGATTTCATTAGTAAGGTTTCGTGGTGATGTAATGCAGCAGGCGGCAGCAGGACGTGAATGCAAGATGATTGCAGTTCTTGGACTTTCAGCAGATAAGGTGAAAGCAGGCTGTAAACAGGTAAAGGATGAATTTGCAGGTAAGGAGTTTTCTATTGCTGAACCGGCTAATTTTAATTGTCCTGGACAGATTACTGTTTCAGGGGATGCAGTTGCAGTTGATCGTGCAGCTGAAGTTATGAAAGAACTTGGAGCAAAGAGATGTCTTCCGGTAAAAGTAAGCGGACCATTTCATACATCTCTTATGAAACCTGCAGGTGATGCACTGAGGGATAGGTTTAAAAAAGAAAATTTTGGAGAACTTCAGGTTCCGGTTGTATTTAATTGCCTTGGAC
>CALMUC010000080.1 GCA_937872845.1 uncultured Lachnospiraceae bacterium
ATCTATTGATCTTATAAAAGAAAGAAAAGTATTACCAATCATGGTTATGTTATCCTCTTTTGTTGCCGCATTTTTCCTGCATATCAATGTTATTTTTGTGATTTTGGCCAGTGGGATGATTGGTGGTATGGCAATGTACTATTCAAAGCATATAAAAAAGAGTGGTGAAGGAAAATGATGTATTTAAAGTTGTTCTGGAGTTTTTTTCAAATTGGATTGTTTAGTTTTGGTGGTGGCTATGCAGCTATGCCATTGATTCAAAATCAAGTCGTGGATCTGAATGGATGGCTAACAATGAGTGAATTTGCAGATGTCATAACGATATCTCAAATGACACCTGGTCCGATAGGGATTAATGCAGCAACCTTTGTTGGAATACGTATCGGTGGAATTCAAGGTGCAATTGTTGCAACAATAGGGTGTGTACTTCCATCCTGCGTGATTGTGCTTTCCCTTGCATACATCTATTATAAGTATAGAGGATTAGATACGGTACAGGGAGTATTGAATGGTTTAAGACCTGCAGTGATAGCGATGATAGGTTCGGCAGGAGTGGCACTGATGATTTTAGCTTTCTGGAATGGAAAAGCTATGACAATCACTGGTGATGGAATAGATTATGTAGCGGTATCCATATTTACAATTGCTTTTGTAATTCTTAGAAAATGGAAAGCAAATCCAATACATATCATGGTGGTCGCAGGATTGATTGGATTATGTATTTATCCATTTGTATTATAATCAAAGGGAAATGAAAGGAGACACTAACTATGAATCGATTTGCGGTGGAAGATTTATTTGGTATCGAAGGATTTAATATAGCATGGTATGGAATAATAATAGGAGTTGGAATGCTCTTAGGGGTACTGTTGGCAACTTATAGAGCAAAGAAAAAAGGATATCAATCAGATTTAATCTTTGATTTTATTCTTATTGCACTTCCGATTGCTATTATTTGTGCCCGTTTATATTATGTGGTGTTTGAATGGGAAGATTATGTGGGAAATCCAATAAAAATATTTGCAATAAGAGAAGGTGGTTTAGCTATCTATGGTGGAGTAATTGGAGGCTTTTTATCCGCAGTAGTATTTTGCAAAATCAATAAATTTCCCATATTAAAATTAATAGATTTAGCAATACCAAGCTTGGTATTAGGTCAAGCGATTGGACGTTGGGGTAATTTTATGAATCAGGAAGCATATGGTGCAATCATTACCAATCCGAAACTTCAATTTTTCCCTTTTGGTGTATATATTGATGCTATATCAGAATGGCATCAGGCAACATTTTTTTATGAAAGTACATGGAATATAGTATTGTTTGCTTTACTTTTAGTAGTAGCTAGGAGAATGAAGAAAGATGGAAGTTTACTAGCAATTTACTTTATGGGATATGGAATGGGACGCTTTCTTGTTGAGGGATTAAGAACAGACAGTCTTTATGTATTCCATGTTATAAGGGTATCACAATTGTTGTCACTACTATTAGTAATTGGTGGAATAATTCTATTTGTATTGCTAAAAAAAGGAAGATTACAATCAGATGCCTATCATGGAAAATATGCTGATGAAAAACTTACAAGAGAAATCAAGTCATAAAATATTTGACATATGAAATAATTCTGATACAATGTGTTAAGGGCATATGCTAATAATTAAACTAATATATTATTAAAAATAAGAAAGTTACGAGGAGATAGTGGAAGTGGATGCGGAATTATACATAACAGAAAAAACACATTCAGAACTTGCAATGGCATATTTTAAAGAGGGTTATAATTGTTCACAATCTGTGTTTATGGCATTTTGTGAGGAATATGATATGGACTTTGAAATGGCGTTGAAAATCAGTTCCTCTTTTGGAGCAGGGATGGGAAGACTACGGGAGGTATGCGGAGCAGTAACCGGAATGTTTATGGTCGCTGGGATGGTATATGGATATACAGATCCAAAAGATCATACTTCAAAAACCGAGCATTACAAAAGAATTCAATATCTTGCAAAAGAATTTGAAGAAAAGAATCATTCAATTATATGCAGAGAGTTGTTGGGTTTAGATGCTGGTAAGGATAGTCCAGTGCCTGAACTTCGGACAGCAGAATACTATAAAAAGAGACCATGTGTAGAGCTTGTTGGTATGGCGGCAGATATTATGGAAAAATACTTAGAAGAACATAGATAGAAATATCGCAAAGTATAAAAAAGGATTGTTGTTAATAAAAACAGCAATCCTTTTTTATGCAAAAAATTATGCTTTATAATTCGTCAGATATTCCAAGCAAAATGATTCCTATTATTACAAAAAGTATGACGATATATTGCTTTTTTGTCAGTTTTTCTTTTAAGAAAATTCGTGACAGAATAACAGAAACAATACTGTAGGCGGAAATGAGTGGCGCTGCTATTATGGCACTGCCAGACATCGCAAAAACATAAAAGAATTGTCCAATGGTTTCAAAGATAGCGGCAAACCCCTTATTGCGTTCCTTGATAAAATTAAATTTCTGCTTTTTTATAACCGTATAGTAAATGAAAGCAATTACAGAACAGATGAAGAAAGTGAATTCATAAGCTAGTAAGGCATCGTTTTCGCTAATAAGAGTCATTTCATCAAGATAAATGGCATCTGCAAAGGTTCCAAGTCCATCGATAATGCAATATAAGACAGGGAATATGATGGCTAGGAAACCTATTTTATATTTGGGGTCAATTTTTACATTTTTAAAAGCCAGTTCTTCGTTTTCCTTCTTCTTTTCCAATAAAGCAAGGGCAAATACACCAGTAGATATAATAATAATTGCTAATATTTCCAACCAACCAAGATCCTGCTTAAAGAATATGAAAAGCAGAATTGCAGTAATAGCACCAGATGAATTCTGGATAGGGGAAGAGATTGATAGCTCAATATACCGAAGCCCTATATATCCAATAGTCATAGACAAGATATAGCATAGTGAAACGGGAAAATACCGTATCAGCTGAAATGGAGAGAAATGAATATCGTTAGAAAACATATACCAGAGGCCATGTGTTCCCATGATAAGACCAACCATAATCACAATTTTAACGTGACTGAATTTATCATTACGATTGGAGCCTTTTTTATAAAATAAATCTGCACTACCCCAGGCTAAGGTAGTCAACAGAGCAAATATAAACCACATTTTTACACCTCTTTTTTTATTAAAAATAAAATATTGCGTTATGATGTATTGTATTGTAAGTGAAAAGTTGTAAATTAATACATTATTGACATATGCCCATAATTAAAATATACTAAAGCCATAAAGAAATGTCAATATAATTATAAGGAGAAATGAAGTATGCCAGGTGGAGATGGAACAGGACCTTTCGGGACAGGAAGTAGAAATGGATTGGGAGCTGGAAGAAATAACAGAATAGGGAGAGGATTAGGAAGAATGGATGGAGAAATACAACCAGGAATAGATGGATTTTGCATATGCCCCAATTGTGGTACTAAGGTTAAGCATCAAAGAGCAGTTCCTTGTGTTACGGTAAAATGTCCACAATGTGGAACTATGATGTCTAAAATATAGAAAGAAGGAAGTGGTTAAATGGAGAAAAGTGAAAAAACAGCCTTACAAGCTATTTTAATAACCCTGTTCATATTTGGAATTAAGGTAATTGCTGCAATTATTACAGGAAGCATTGCATTAAAAGCGGAGGCTTTTCATACTTTTTCTGATTCAATTGCTTCAATGACGGTTTTTGCAGGATTAAAGATGGCAAAACGAAAAACAAAAACATTTCCTTATGGACTATACAAGATTGAAAATCTTATGTCTGTTGTTATTTCATTGCTAATTTTGTATTCAGGATATGAAATTGCAATGGAGGCTATTGGTGCAACGCAGATGGATTTGAAGAATTTTGGAGTAGGTATTATTCTTTTAGTTGTTGTTATTATTATTACATTTTTGTTTTCCAGATATGAAATGAAAATTGGAAAAGAAATCAATTCACCAATCCTTTTGGCTGATGCGAAACATAGTCGTACAGATGTACTTAGTAATATGGTTGTAATGATTGCTATCATATTTGGCTCGATAGGTTATAAGTTAGATAAAATTGCAGCACTTATCGTTGTAGTTTTTATTGCCAAAACTGGATTTGAGATATTGAAAGATGGTGTTAAGGTTCTTTTGGATGCTTCCGTAGATTATGAAACGCTCAGTAAAACGGAAAAGATAATATTGAATACACCACAAGTTGTAGAGATAAAATCTTTGACTGGAAGGAACTCAGGACGATTTAAATTTATTGAATCTAATATAATTATAAAGACTCATAATTTAGATAAGGCTCATATCATTGCGGACAAAATAGAAGAAAATATAAGAAAAGAAGTAAGAAATATTGATCAAGTTCTAATTCATTATGAGCCGATGAGAAAAGAAGAGATCGTATATGCAATCCCTTTGATGGAAGATAATGAAAGTATTAGTCCACATTTTGGAGAAGCTCCTTGGTTTATGTTTATTATATTTAAGAATGGGCAAAAGACTGCTAATAGGGTAAAAGTTATTCAAAATCCATGTATCAAAGAAGAAAAAGGAAAAGGCATCTTAGCAGCAGAATTTTTACTACAAAATAGTATTGATGTTGTCATAGTGAAAAAAGATTTTTCTGGAAAAGGTCCTGCATATGTTTTTTCAGACGCTAATGTAGAAGTGATATTAACAGAGGAAGAGAAACCAGTATTAGCAATAGAAAAACTTGGTTTAACTTATAACGCCAATTAGAAATTTAAAATATTTCTAATTGGCATTTGACAAAAACTAATATGAATAGTATTATAATAATTAGCATATGCCCATAAATAATTAAAAGCGAAAGAGAGGTACAATATGAAAATTGCGATATCAGCAACAGGTCAGAATAAAGAAAGCCTATTGGATAGAAGATTTGGTAGGTGTGATTATTTTTTGATTTACGACACAGAGGCGGGAGAGTTTGAAGCAATCGGAAACAATGGTGTATCTTCTGGAGGAGGAGCTGGGATAGCAGCAGCAAGTCAAGTGATAGAAGAGAACGTATCAGTGATTATTACCGGCAATCTTGGTCCGAATGCATTTGAATTGATAGAAAAAGCCGGAATTAAAGCGTATAGTTGTGAAGCACTTCCAGTATTTAGAGCAGTTGAAATGTTTCAAAAAAACGGGCTTTCGGAGATTAATGCTGCAGGGAATGCACATCATGGAATGAAATAGGTAAATACAAGGAGAATGGCATGAATATAGCAATACTGAGTGGAAAAGGAGGAACTGGTAAAACAACGGTATCTACAAATCTCGCAATGACATTGGGTGTTAGTTATGTTGATTGTGATGTGGAAGAGCCGAATGGATTTATCTTTTTGAATCCTTCTATTCAAAAAAGAGAGGATGTTTTTGTGGAATATCCTGTTATTGATCAGAAAAAGTGTGTTTTATGTGGAGCCTGTGCAAAAGCATGTCAGTTCAATGCACTTGCAAAAGCTGGAAAAGAGATTGTTGTTTTTGAAAAATTGTGTCATGACTGTGGAGCCTGCAGGCTGGCCTGTAAGGCAGATGCATTATCTTATGTGAAACGTTCTATTGGTAAGCTGGAAAGTGGTATGGCGAAGGAAATTAATTGCTATCGTGGTATCCTTAACGTAGGTGAACCAATGGCAGTTCCGGTCATACGCAAACTCTTGAAAGAATTACCGAAGGAAGATCATCTTGTAGATTGCCCACCAGGCACTTCTTGTAATGTAGTAACAGCACTTAAGTATGTAGATGCAGCAATTTTAGTTACAGAGCCTTCAGAATTTGGGCTGCATGATTTGAAAATGGCTGTGGAGCTTGTAAAACTTTATAACATCCCATACGGAATTATCATTAATAAAGATGACGGACAAGATAATATGGTGAAAACTTTTTGCAAAGCAAATGAAGTTAAATTATTTGGAACCGTTCCATACAGTATGGAAGCCGCCTCGTTATATTCAAAAGGAATGATGTTATGTGAGAACGACAACCACAAAAAGAACTTTATCGATATGGCAGAGAAGATAAAGGAGGCGTTTACATGGTAATATCAGTGTTAAGCGGAAAAGGCGGAACCGGAAAAACAACCGTTGTAGCTGCTTTGTCTGAACTTACAAAAAATGTGATAAAAGTTGATTGTGATGTAGATGCACCCAACCTGTATCTGTTCTATAAAGGTATGGATGTTGAAAAGAAAAACTTCTATGGTGGTAAAAAAGCAAAAATAAACAAGAGTCTTTGCATAGAATGTGAAATCTGTGAAGAAGTCTGTAAGTTCGGTGCAATAAAAAATTGGACTATTGACCCATTTAGCTGTGAAGGATGCGGAGCCTGTACTTTAGTATGCCCGCAGAACGCGATTAAGTTGGTGGACGAAAAAACGGCAGATACCTTTATAACAAAAACGGATAAAGGGATCATATCCAGAGCAATGATGGGAATAGGAAGTGATGGATCCGGAAAACTGGTTACGGAACTAAGAAAGAATGCAAAACGTTTTACAGAAAATAACAGCATTGTAATTCTTGATGGTTCTCCTGGAATCGGATGTTCTGTAATTGCATCGATTACGGATACGGATATTGCACTTATTGTAACAGAACCAACCAGATCTGGGCTGGATGATTTAAAAAGAATTTTGGAGCTTGCAGAACATTTTGAAACACAAGTAATGATTTGTGTGAATAAGTATGACATCAATCCAGATATGACCTCTCAGATTGAGAATTTTGCAAGAGAAAAGAATCTTTTTGTAGTAGGGAAAATACCTTTTGATAAATTGGTCATGAAGTCTGTTAACACATTAAAACCAATCACAGAGTTTGCAGAAAGTCCTGCAAGAAAAGCGATTGAGGAAATGTGGGTTCGTATGACTAGTCTTATGAAAAAATAAAATAAAGTGGAATAGTAAACTGTTTCGCTTATCATAAAAAAATAAAAACAATAATTGGAGGAATAAAAGATGAATATAGCAGTAGCGAGTGATGGAAAGTTTGTAAGTGGACATTTTGGACATTGTGAAGGATTTACTATGTATGATGTAGAGAATGTTGAAGTAAAAAACAAAGTTTTTGTACCTAATCCAGGACACAAACCAGGATATCTTCCTGTCTTTTTAAAAGAGCAGAAAGCAGATGTTATCATTGCAGGCGGAATGGGAGAAACAGCACAGGATTTATTTAACGAAAATGGGATTGAAGTTGTAGTTGGAGCACAGGGAAATGCAGATGATGCTGTAAAACTATATATCGCCGGTGGATTAAAATCTACAGGAAGTGTTTGTACAGAACACTCTCATGAGGGTCATTGTAACGATTAAGAAAGGCAATCTGTTTGCAGAAAAATCTTTTATGGTATCGGGAAATATTATCACGTAATAACATTAAAAACACCAAACAAAAAGAAAAAATTTTACTTGAACTGATGCAGTCGTCAAGTCATCTTATGGCTGAAGAAATATATCAGAGGGTGAAGAATGATAAAATCGGGCTTGCAACTGTCTACAGAAGTCTAAAACTCTTTGAAAGACTAGGAATTGTGAAAGAAATTCCAATGGATGGTGTGAAATACTATGAATTGAAAATCTATAGTAAGAAGCCCTTGCACATTCATTTTAAATGTTCTAATTGTAATGTTATAATAGATATAGATGATGCTGACATTAATTTAGACTATATTAAATTGAATCAGAAAGTTGAAATGAAAAGAGAGCTGGAAGTAAATGATGTAAATATTACTTTGTTGGGTCTCTGTAAAAAGTGCAGGGAGGAATTACATGGCAAGACCAATTAAATGTAGAAAAGTAGAATTTTTCCCCAAGGATACATATTTTGTACCCTTGGGAAAACCAAAATGTAAGATAGAAGAAGTTGTTTTGAAAATTGAAGAATTAGAAGCTATGAGATTGAAAGACATTGAAGGTTTAAAGCAGGAAGATTGTGCAGAAAAGATGCAGATATCTAGGCAGACATTTCAAAATATTATAGATGATGCCAGAAAAAAAGTAGCTATAGCATTAAGTGAAGGAAAGGCCATTAATATTAATGGAGGAAACTATACTTCATATCACTGTGTTTTTTATTGTTCAGATTGTGATACGACTTATCCTATACAATTTGAGCAAGATAAAACAATTTGTCCAAATTGTGGATCACAAAAAGTAAATTGTAGTAAAAAAACAAATGGATGTAAGAAATGGTGTCAGGAAAGTGAATCGTAGAAGAGGAAAAGAAATTGATGGAACTAAAAATAACAACTTTAATTGAAAATAATTCGGATGACTTGGGTCAGCTGCTATATGAACACGGGCTATCTTTATACATAGAGACTGATGGAAAGAATATTTTATTTGATACTGGAGAAAGTGGAGATTTTATTAAAAATGCCAAGTCTCTTAATAAAAGTTTAGATAAATTAGATTATTGTATCATCAGTCATGGACATTATGATCACAGTGGTGGAGTTGAAAAGCTTATAAGTGAAATTGATAAATTTCCACAATTTATTGTAGGCGAAGAATTCTTTAAGCCTAAATATAAAACGGTAGATGCTCCCGGATATAAATTTAATGGAAATTCATTTGATGAAGAATTTATAGCAAAGAAACATATTTCTTTAAGAAAAGTAAAAGAAGACATGATATATTTGACTGATCATATTATCGTTTTTCATCATTTTTCTAGATATACGGACTATGAAGTTAGAAACAGCAGATTTTATATAAAAGAAAATGCGGAATATATTCCAGACAATTTTGATGATGAAATATCACTGGGAATTATTACAGAAAAAGGATTAGTTGTAATTGTTGGCTGTTCTCATGTTGGGATTGTAAATATATTGAAAACAATTTCTAAAAGAGTTAATATCCCAATTTATGCAGTGATTGGTGGAACTCATTTAATTGAAGCTGATGAATTTAGGATGCAAAAAACAATGGATGCTTTTAAAGAAATGAAAATACAACTAATTGCAGTGTCTCATTGTACTGGAGAGGAAGGAATTCGTCTTATTAGTGAGGAACTGAAAGAGCAATTTCTTTATAACAATACAGGAAAAGTAATTGAGATTTAAATACGGATATATGAGGATGGACTTTGTGCAGAAAACACATAAGTCCATTTTTATTTATGACAAGTGAATTGATTTGTCAATTCATCTTATATTAAATAGTTATTGACATATGACCATAATAGCAATATAATTTTAAATGCAAATGATTTGCATTTGCAGAAAATGCAGATCGCTATAAACCAAACAGATGGGAGTAAACAATAATGAGAAAAGTAATTCGAAATGTAGTTGGAGCAGCCATGATACTCAGCACAGTGTGCTTATTTGGATGTAGTAATGAAGTTAAAGAAGAAGCGGTGAAGGAAAAGCCTATGATAGCGGTATCTATTGTACCGGAACAGACTTTTGTGGAAGCAGTTTGCGGAGACTTAGTTGATATTGTTACATTAGTTCCTTCAGGAAGCAGTCCGGAAAATTATGAACCAACGGCACAAGAGATGGAGAAATTCAGCGATGCTTCACTTTATTTTTCCATAGGAGTTCCTACAGAAGAAGCGAATATATTACCTAATGTAGGCGATATAAAAGTAATATCACTACAGGATGAGGTAGCTGCTGTTTATGAAGATAGAACCTTTGAATCGGGAGAAAGAGATCCACACATATGGCTTTCACCCAAAAGAGTAAAAGTTATGGTAGAAACAATCGCAAAGGAAATGAGTGAACTAGATCCAGACAATAAGGGAACTTACGAGCAGAATGCGGCAGATTATATAGTAAAACTTGATGAAGTAGATCAGGAAATCAAAGATGCTTTAAAAGGTGTCGAAAGCAAGAATTTTATTGTATATCATCCTGCCTTTGGATATATTGCAGATGACTATGGATTAAAAATGTACTCATTAGAAGAAGAAGGAAAAGAAGCAACAGCACAGCATTTGCAGGATATGATTGATTTGGCAAAAAAAGAAAACATCAAGGTAATATTTTATCAGGAAGAAATTGATAGTAGCCAATCAGAAGCATTTGCTGAAGAAATAGGTGGTAAGACAATACAACTTTCACCATTAGCGGCAGATTATATAGATAATCTGAAAAATATGGCGCAGACAATGGGGGAGGCCATGCAATAATGGATACAGCGATTCATATTGATAACCTATCGGTATATTACGGAGAAACGGCTGCAATAAAAAACATTTGTCTTGATGTTAAGCAAGGAGAATTTTTGGGTATTATTGGACCTAATGGTGGAGGAAAGTCCACTTTATTAAAAGCGATACTTGGGCTAATTCCAATTACAACAGGCAACATACAAATTTATGGAAAAACGATTGGAAAGAATAGAACGGCGGTGGGATATGTACCACAATTTGCTACCATGGACAGGCGATTTCCCATATCTGTGATGGAAGTTGTTTTAACGGGAAGGTTAAAACAAGGATTATCGTTGTTTATGAAATATTCAAATGAGGATAAAGATATAGCAAATGAGCAATTAAAACGTGTTGGAATTGATCATTTGGCGAAAAGGCAGATATCAGAATTGTCTGGCGGTGAGTTTCAGAGACTTCTAATTGCCAGAGCATTAACCGTTCATCCTAAGTTATTGCTTCTGGATGAACCGACGGCAAGTGTTGATGTGAACTCCAGGGAGCAAATCTATCATTTGCTAAGGGAATTGAACAAAGAAATAACAATTGTTCTTGTTACACATGATCTATTGGCCATTTCATCAGAGGTAAAAAAACTAGCATGTCTGAATGGGAAATTAGTATATCACGGAGAGCCCCTGCTTAACGAACATATTGTGAATGAACTCTATGGTTGTCCAGTTGATTTGATTGCACATGGAGTTCCACACAGAGTGTTAAAAGAACATGAGGAGGGAATAGCAAAGTGATTAGTGCCTTATTTGAATATCAGTTTATGCAGAATGCATTTATTGCTAGCATATTAGCCAGTATTGTTTGTGGAATCATAGGTGTTATTGTGGTAGAGAAGAAATTGGTTATGATGAGCGGTGGTATTGCACATACTGCCTATGGAGGAGTTGGGCTTGGATATCTATTAGGATTTGAGCCAATCATTGGAGCATTTCTGTTCTCAGTCAGTGCGGCACTTGGAATAGGTGCAATTAAAAGAAGAGGCGGAGTACAATCAGATGTCATTATTGGATTATTCTGGTCACTTGGAATGGCTCTTGGAATCGTATTTATTGCGCTTATGCCGGGATATCCTCCAGATTTAAATTCCTATCTTTTTGGAAATATATTGTCAGTAACGAAAGCGGATCTGTATCTCATGATTATATTGAGCTTTCTTGTGGTTTTCATAGTAATTGCTTTGTTTAATGATTGGAAAGCATACCTGTTCGATGAAGAATTTGCTTCTATCATTGGTATAAAAACAGTATTTTTAGAATATTTGCTTTTGGTCTTAGTAGCAATGACAGTAGTTGTACTTATTCGGGTTGCAGGAATTATTTTGGTGTTGGCTTTATTAACAGCACCGTCAGCCATGGCTTCCATATTTTCGAAAAGACTTAAGAGTCGCATGATATTTGCTGTAATCTTTGGCGTGTTTTTCTGTATCAGTGGTTTATGGATTTCGTATAAATTAAATATCGCATCTGGAGCATGTATTGTTATACTATCTGTTGTTTGCTATTTTTTTACCTATGCTGTTCGTATAGTTCATATTAAGATGAAAAGAAAAAACATTACATCAAAGCAAATAGTAGGGGAAGAAGAATCGGAGGTATAGAATTGAAAGAACAAATGGAAAGCGAAGAAAGATTAAAAAATAGTGGTCTAAAAACTACAAAGAGCCGAAAGGCTATTTTGGATATTTTGATAAGAAGCGATCAGCCAATGGCGGCGGAACAAATTTTTCTTGTATTAAAGGAAGAACAGATAGCTATTAATTTATCTACTGTTTATCGCACACTAGAGTCATTAGAAAATAAAGATTTGGTGACTAAAATTAGTATTTTAGATGATGACAGAATGCTATTTGAATACAATCAATTAGGACACAGACATTATTTGGTTTGCATATCCTGCAAAAAAATAATAACCGTACAGAATTGTCCACTTGGCACTTATGAAAAAACACTGGAAGATGAAACCCATTTTAACATCATTGGACATAAGTTGTATCTATATGGTAATTGTGAGGATTGCCAAATAAAAAATGCAAGTAATTAGGCATATGATAGCTATCGCGTTTTTTGGGGAGAAATGTATTTCGTGATAATAGGAATATGTTTCTCTTTTTTTAGCTCAATTTAGAGTTGATAATTATAGAAAAGAGTATTATTATATGAGCATATGCTAATTACTGGACATATAAGGAGGAAGTAAAGTGACAAAAATAGACATTATATCAGGCTTTTTAGGTGCAGGAAAAACAACCCTAATTAAAAAACTTTTAGAAGAAGCTTTTGTCGGTGAAAAAATAGTTTTAATAGAAAATGAATTCGGTGAAATAGGAATAGACGGATCCATACTGAAAGATTATGGTATTGAAATAAAGGAAATGAATTCTGGATGTATCTGCTGTACCATAGCTGGGGATTTTAGCTCTGCATTAAAAGAATTACTGTCACTTTATCATCCAGACAGAATTATTATTGAGCCATCAGGAGTAGGCAAATTATCAGATGTGATAAATGGATGTAAAAAGTTCTTAAAAGATGGTTTGGTAGAACTGAATATGTGCATTAC
>CALMUC010000081.1 GCA_937872845.1 uncultured Lachnospiraceae bacterium
TTACAATAATTTTAAACACCGTATATTAAATTAGTCATTCTCAAATTTATATATTATTCTGTAATAATTTATTATAATATCTCAACTTTTTTACCTGGTATTATCATCGATTTAGAAGTTTTACAGTTTCTCTGGCTATTGCCAATTCTTCATTCGTAGGGATTACATATACAGGCACTTTGGAATTCTCAGATGAAATTTTTGTTTCCGTTCCATGTGTATTATTATTTATTTCTTCATCAAGATATATATTCATAAACCCAAAATGATCCATAATACATTCCCTTACAAGAGAATCATTTTCACCTATTCCAGCAGTAAAAGCAATAAGATCAACTCCATTCATTGCTGCCATATATGAACCTATTGCCTTTGCTGCACGATAACAGAACGCTTCATAAGCAAGTACACACTTCGGATCATTATTTTTATAACCTTTCTCAATGTCTCTCATATCGCTTGATACATCTGTCATTCCAAGAAGACCAGACTTTTTATTCAGGATAGAAAGAACCTCATCAACTGAAAGTTTTTCCTTATCAACAATATATTGAACTATAGCAGGATCTATGCTTCCACTTCTGGTACCCATTATAAGACCTTCAAGAGGTGTAAGTCCCATAAGTGTATCAACAGATTTGCCTCCTTTAACAGCAGTAATACTTGCACCACCGCCAAGATGGCACACAATCATCTTAGAATTTTCTTTATCCGAGACAAACTTCATGGCCTGTTTAGAGACAAAACTATGGCTTGTTCCATGAAATCCATACCTTCTTATTTTATACTTATCATAATATTTATGTGGCAGACCATACATATATGCCTTTGCAGGCATTGTCTGATGAAATGCAGTATCAAATGTAACGCATTGAAAAACACCCGGCATAAGTTTTTCACAAGCACGAATACCCAACAGATTTGCAGGATTATGAAGTGGTGCAAGATCTGAACATTCTTCTATTTTTTTTATAACATCCTCTGTTACAATTGCTGATGAGTGAAAATATTCACCTCCATGTACAACACGATGGCCTACTGCATCAATTTCAGATAATGACTTAATTGCACCAATTTCAGGATCAATAAGTGCATCAATCACCTGTTTAAGTGCAGATCCATGATCAATCATATCAATATCATTTTCTATTTTTTTACCAATAACAGGATTTTCTGCTTTTATATGTCCTCCATTGCCAATCCTTTCGCAAAGACCTTTTGCAAGAACATTCTCTGTTTTTGAATCAATTAATTGATACTTCAATGATGTAGAACCACTATTAATAACTAATATCTTCATATTATTCCTTTCAATCACAAATAATTATTTATAAATTTTTATCTATATGTTTTTTTACTGTCAATCAAAGAAAACATTCTACTCAAAATAATACGGGCTGTAATTATGCAGCCCGTATTACATTTATATCAGGATTTATTTCTGATAACTCTGTGCCTGAACGGCCGTAATTGCAATATTTCCTACTATATCCTCCGCTGAACATCCTCTCGAAAGATCATTTACCGGTCTCGCTATTCCCTGTGTTATAGGTCCATATGCATCTGCTTTTGCAAGTCTTTGCACAAGTTTATATCCTATATTTCCTGCATCAAGATCTGGAAAAATAAGAACATTTGCACGTCCTTCAAGCGGACTGCCAGGTGCTTTTACTGCGGCAATTTCGGGTACAATTGCTGCATCTGTCTGAAGTTCCCCATCCACAATGAGTTCAGGATGCTGAGATCTGATAAGTTTTGTTGCATTTCTCATTTTATCAACTTCCGGATGAGATGCACTTCCTTTTGTTGAATGTGAAAGAAGAGCGACTCTAGGTTCAGAACCTACAAGCAATTTAAATGATTCCGCACTGCTTTCTGCAATAGCAGCAATCTCTTCCATGTTTGGTGACTGATTTAATCCCGCATCAGAAAAAATAAATATTCCATTTTCACCCATTTCACAATCCGGAACAACCATCAAAAAGAATGCAGATACAAGTTTTGTACCTGGTTTTGTTTTGAGTATCTGAAGTGCTGAGCGAAGTACATCTGCTGATGAATTAATCGCTCCGGCAACCATTCCATCGGCATCTCCTGCTTTAACCATAATACATCCAAAATAAAGTGGATTATTTACAAGAAGTGTATATGCATCCTTATATGTAAGACCCTTTTTCTTACGAAGTTCCACAAGAAGTTCAACATAATCACTAAATTTATCACAATTTTCTGGATCAACAAATACAGCTTTTGTAAGATCAATGTCAGGTGCGCTTGCAAATATACTTTCTCTGTTTCCAATCAAAATAATATTTGCAATATCTTCTTCCATTGCTATAGATGCAGCTTTCAATGTCCTCCTATCAGTCGATTCAGGCAAAACTATTGTCTGTTTATTCTGTTTAGCGCGTTCCTTAACACTTGAAATAAAGTCCACTTTTTTTTCCTCCAAAATATATATAATAATTAATGATATCTACTCTTATACAATAATGCTGATTTTCATCCAAACATACTGAATCTCTAAATAATCACATTCTATTTTTCACCTTCATTACCATAAATCGTGATTTGGGCACGACCATGTTCTTTACTATAATACATTGCACTATCAGAATGCTCCAACACATCTAAAACATTATTTGAAGTCTCAGGATATGAAGCAATCCCCATACTTGTATTTATATTTATTTTTAAATTTTCATAAGAAATTATAGTATGCGCAATTTTATCATGCATTTCCTGAATAATCATATATGCTTTATCAAGAGAAAAATCAGGAAGAATGAGGAGAAATTCTTCCCCACCAAATCTCACTGCAACCCCTCCATATTTCTTTGCAAAATCATCTGCTGTATGCGCAACCATTTTTATTACTTCATCCCCGGCAAGATGTCCATATGTATCATTCACAATTTTAAAATGATCAATATCCATCATAGCAACAGACAGTAGTGCTTTTTCCTGCTCAACCCTTTTACAAAGATCAGGATAAAAATGATTAAAATAAATTCTATTGTAAATTTTAGTAAGACCGTCTCTTTTAGCCATTTCCTCTGTTTTCAAATAAAGGCAGTCACTTATCAAAGCTGATGTGAAATCCATAAGTGACGACTCATAAAACGCAAATCCACCTTCGAAAAAATCATAGCTTGCGGATGTAACAACCATAACTCCATATATTTTGTCATTTTCAAATGCTGGAATTGCAACTGCATTTACAACATCTGCACCTGCGAGATATGGGTATTTAAAATCATGATTATGACATATAACAAGAGGATCAGGCAGTTTTCTCTGCTTAATCATTCTGAAAATATCTTCAATGTCCTGCTCAATTATTGTTTTTAATTCCTGATTTGTCGATAATATCTTTAAATATGGACTTTCATTCATATATGTGTCTTTTTCCATATAAAATCCACACATACCCGTCTTCTTTATTTCCATTACATTTTCAATCATTCTTTCCGCATTTTTAGGAACATTAAAATTTGCAGAAAAATATTTCATTACTTCAATAAGAGAACGTGTTTCAAGATTATTTTTCTTCAATTCATCATTAGCTTTTGTAAGGCTTATCTTCTGATAATTAATTTCACTATTTACTTTCTCAACCTTTTCCTGAAACGAACGAAGTTTATTATTTTCATCTATAGTATCAGTATTCGAAAAATATAATTTTGTATATCTGTCAGTGATATTGCGAATACTGTCTATATAAAATTTACAAATACGAAAAATTATCAAAACAACAATTATGCCAATAACAATAAGCATAAATACCCATGAAGCATCAATCTTAGTTATATTTGACATAATAGAGCCTATGACAAAAAGACATGAAGTAAGTCCAATCATTAAATAATTAATAAAATCATCAAATACATCGCAAAGAAAAACCTCTTCGCTCAAAATCAAAAATTCAAATATTAAGATCGGAAAAAATATTGCAACAGGCAATTCCCTCATGAAACAGCCTGCCAATAATATCAATGTATAAACAAGACACCTGAGCTGATATGCCATAGAATTTATGTGATTATTTTCATAAAAAAGAATTTCATCTGTAATCCAGAATACAATAAATGCAATACAAAAATAGACAACTTGAATTATATTTTTAAGCAACGAAAAAAAAGCTGAAAACATAATCAGCATTAAAAGAAAAGTATAAATAATTCTATGAAATTTTCTTAACTGCCTGATATTTTGAAGTCGAAATTCAACTGGCACGGTAAGAAATCTCCTTTAGCATTGAATATATTCAGTTTATCACAGCTGACATTTTTCAGCAATATTTAATTAAAATGGCATCTATCTGAGTCTTTGTTTCATCAAATTGCTGATTATTATTTATCACAATATCTGATCCATTCTTGTAAAATAAATCATCCGGCTGATTAATCAGAAATGCATTTGCCTTATCATCCGAATAACCTCTTTCATGTTTTATACGCTCTTTTCTGACCTCAATCGTTGCTGATATATACCAGATTGAATCACATATTTCGCGATAACCATCCTGAATAAGAAGAGCTGCCTCTATAAAATAAAAATCATACCCAAGTTCTGCTTTTTTTAAAATATCTTTCTTGATATATTCCTTAACAGCGGGATGAATTATTGAATTCAGAGTTTTAAGTTTTTCATTATTTTCAAGAACAATTTTACCAAGAATTTTTCTATCAATTTTCATATTTTCATCAAGAATATTTTCTGAAAATTCATCAATTATTTTTTTATAAGCAAAATGCCCCGGGTTCATAAGTTCATGTGCAAGTTTATCTGTCTCCAAAATAAATGTATTTTCTTTTCTATTCAAATATTCCATTACTTTTGATTTTCCGGCACCAATTCCACCGGTAATACCAACTACATACATTTTCACTCTCCAAATCTATTTCACATCAAACATATTTTCACCCGAATGAATGTCAATATAAAACGGAACAGCAAGTTCAACGGCATTTTGCATATACTTGGTAAGGATTTCTCTGACAATTTCTTCTTCACCCTGAGCAGTTTCAATAAGCAGTTCATCGTGTATCTGAAGTACAAGACGAGATCTAAGATTATAACTTTTCAATGCTTCATCTACTTTTATCATTGCAATTTTCATTATATCAGCAGCAGTTCCTTGTATAGGTGCATTCATAGCTACCCGTTCGCCAAAACTTCTTTGCATAAAATTAGAACTATTAATTTCAGGAATTGGTCTAATTCTTCCAAACATAGTTTGTGTCCTGCCATTTTGCTTTGCATCTTCTACCTGCTTATCTAAATACTTTTTTACGCCTTGATAATTTTCAAAATATTTATTAATATATTCGCCAGCTTCTTTCCTCGATATATGGAGATCCTCTCCCAGTCCAAATGAACTTATTCCATAAATGATGCCAAAATTTACAGCCTTCGCTTTTCGCCTTAAATCTGAACTGACTTTATCAATCGGCACTCCAAAAACTTTTGATGCTGTAATTGCATGTATGTCTTTGCCATCATGAAATGCTTCAATCAGATTCTCATCATCAGAAATTGACGCCATAACACGAAGTTCAATCTGTGAATAATCTGCATCTACAAACAAATATCCATCATCTGGAACAAAAGCCTTCCTGAGTTCTCTTCCAAGTTCAGTACGAGTTGGTATATTCTGTAAATTTGGCTCTGTAGAACTGATTCTTCCTGTTGCTGTTACAGTTTGATTAAATTTGCTATGTATTCTTCCATCCGCAGATATGCTTTGAATAAGTCCATCCACATAAGTTGATAAAAGTTTATTCAACTGCCTATATAAAAGAACAAGATTAACAATCGGATTATCGTCTTTGATCTTATTTAAAACATCTACACTTGTTGAATAGCCATTTTTCTTCTTTTTTCCACTTTTTAATCCAAGCTTATCAAATAAAATAACACCCAACTGTTTTGTAGAAAGAATATTAAATTTTTCTCCGGCAATTTCATATATTTCTGTTTCTATTTCGGATATCTGAGTTTTTAGTTTTTTACCATATTCTGTAAGTATATTCTCATCACATCTTATGCCAGTTTTTTCCATTTCATACAATACAAATTCTAATGGATGCTCAATCTCCCAATATAATTTAGTTTCACCAAGTAAGTTCAGTAATTCCATCAGCTTTTTTGTTGCTTCTGATGCTACATACGCTTTTTCAGCAATCAGCTGTTCATAGTTTTCATCATCTATACTAAAAATTGTAACTTCACTCTTGCCAATTAAATCAATTTCAGATGGCAGAATTTCATCTAGATTTCTTTTTGCAATACTTTCATAACTATAACTGCCTGCTGTCGGATCTGCCAAATACGAAAGAAGTTCAGCATCAAAAACTTTATCTGATTTTTTTATCTCAAACATATCAATATATGGTTTAAATGATAAAAATGCATATTTAAATCCATTATGTAAAAAATCTACAAGTGCATCTTTATCATTTTCATTATGAATCGTATAAATATATGCATTTCCGTTATCATATATACAAGTTCCAAAAAGTATTCCTTCATTTGAAACCGCCGGTTCTATTCCTATAATATTTCCTGAAAATAAAATATCATTTAGTGTATCTATTTTTTTTATTACAAGTTTCTTTACATTTTTATTTTGTATATTTTTTTTCTCTTCCTGAATAGAAAATGTATCATCTGAAATAGTATTACATGATTCATCTTTATTTTCATTTAAATTAAATATATTAATTGAGCATGAAGATTGTGATAATTTATTTTTATCTGAAAAATCTAATCTCTTTAGAAGTGAATTAAGACCAAGCTCTTTATATGTATTATATGTGTCTATACCTAATATCTGTTCTTTTGATACAGCTGAATTCTCTACTGCCTCATCGAGTTCACAATCGAGTTTTATTCTTGACAAATCTCTTGAAAATAAAGCCTGTTCACTGTACATTTTCAAATTTTGAGATGCCTTGTTTGGTTTGATTTCATCAACATGCAGAATAGCATTTTCAACAGAATGATACTGTTCTATAATTTTAGATGCAGTTTTAGGTCCTATTCCAGGAACTCCCGGAATATTATCAGATGAGTCTCCCATAAGACCTTTCATCTCAATAAATTCTTCAGGTGTAACTCCATAAAGTTTCACAACATCTTTAGCATTATAATTTTCTACAATTGTATTTCCGGATTTTGTTTTAGGAATACGAATAAGTACATTTTCTGTTGCAAGCTGAAGAAGATCCCTATCACCAGTTATAATAGTAACAGCCATATCATTATAAGCTTTTCTGGAATATGTTCCTAAAATATCATCCGCTTCATAACCTGCTTTTTCCACAGTCAATATATTCATTTTACGGAGAATATCTTTAATTACAGGAAACTGTTCCCGAAGTTCCGGATCCATAGCATGTCTTGTACCTTTATACTCTTTATACATCTCATGCCTGAAAGTAGGTTTATGAACGTCAAATGCAACTATAATATTTGTTGGTTTTTCTTCATCATAAATTTTAAAGAATATATTAAGAAATCCAAGAATGGCATTTGTATGTAGGCCTTTATCATTTGTAAGATTCATCGGAAGAGCAAAATAGCCTCTATTCATTATACTATTGCCATCTATAAGTAATAACTTTTTATCGTTCATATTAATTCTCCGAATTCACTCCATTATTTTCCTTTAAAGTTTCGCCTAAATCTTTTCTTGCTATATCATCAGTAAGTTCTATTAAATAATCTGCCTGCTCAGTCAAATCTTTATATTTTCTTATTCGATCATAATTAATAATATTTGAATTCTCATTTTGTTCTTTATGTTCTTCAACTATATCAGTGTCTGAAAGCTGTAAATCATCATATAATGTTCTTCCAAAATAATAACTGCCTTGATATCTCAACTTTGTACGTTGTTCATAATTATAAACTTTTGATATACAGCTCCCATAAAATATAATACCAAATCCAATTGCTGCTGACATAATTACTGAAAATGCAGAAACCCTGACTCCTTTTCGGTTTCTGACTCTGTGTTCAAGATGATCAAGTTTATCATCCATCTCTTTACTAAGATTCTGAGAAAACTTCTCATTTTTATCAAGTTCTCTCATTCCAACCAGAAGTGTGTAATAAACTTCAAGTTCTTCATGACATCTCTTACACGTCTTCATATGCATAACAAAGTCTTCCTGCTTACTTTCAGGAATTTTATCATTAATAAATGGTATTATATATGATTGTGCTTCAAGATGATTCATATCATTCTCCAATCAAACAAACTATTTTTATTTTAACACACAGTCAAAAATAAAGGAACAGGAGTAAAAAAAACACGGCAGGTAAATCTGCCGTGCTTCAAAAAAAATATTAAATGTATAAATTTTAGTTGTTAATGAGCTTATCTTCATCAGACCAGCTATACAGTTTACGGATTTCTTTACCAATTTCCTCTGAAGGATGAGCCTGAGCCTGCTTACGAAGAGCTTCAAAATGAATACGTCCGTTCTTCATATCCTGAACAAAATCAGAAGCAAATGTTCCATCCTGAATATCAGAAAGAACCTTCTTCATTGCTTTCTTTGTTTCATCTGTAACAATCTTAGGTCCAGATACATAGTCACCATACTCTGCAGTATTTGAGATAGAATATCTCATTCCTGAGAATCCTGACTGATAAATAAGATCAACAATAAGCTTCATTTCATGAATACATTCAAAATATGCATTTCTTGGATCATAGCCAGCTTCTACAAGTGTATCAAATCCAGCCTGCATAAGATGTGCAACACCTCCACAAAGAACAGCCTGCTCACCAAAAAGGTCTGTTTCTGTCTCTGTTTTAAATGTTGTTTCAAGGATTCCTGCACGAGCTGCACCAAGTGCTGCGCCATATGCAAGTGCCTTCTCAAGGGCTTTTCCTGTTGCGTCCTGCTCAACAGCAACAAGACAAGGTGTACCCTTTCCTGCCTGATACTCTGAACGAACTGTATGTCCTGGTGCCTTAGGTGCGATCATTGTAACATCTACATCTTTAGGAGGAACGATAAGCTTATAGTTAATATTGAATCCATGTGCAAACATAAGCATATTTCCCGGCTCAAGATATGGTTCAACATCACTATGATAGATATCTGCCTGCTTTTCATCTGGTGTAAGAATCATAATTACATCAGCCTGTTTTGAAGCTTCAGCTGTTGTAAGAACAGTAAGCCCCTGTGATTCAGCCTTTGCCTTTGAACTTGATCCTTCATAAAGACCGATAACAACATCAATACCTGATTCTTTAAGGTTAAGTGCATGTGCATGCCCCTGACTGCCATAACCAATAATAGCAACCTTTTTACCCTTAAGAACATTGACATCACAGTCTTTTGCATAGAACATTCTAAAATCTGACATTTTGTATGCCTCCTATAAAATATTTGACTGCTCCAAAAAGCAGTTATCAGCAACTATAAACCTCGAGTAAGACCTGTAAGTCCAGTCCTGACAAGTTCCTGAATTTCAAACCCGTCAAGCAGATTAATGAATGCTTCAATCTTACCCTTATTGCCTGTAATCTCAATCATAAGTGATTCAGGCGAAACATCAACAATATTTGCACGGAATACATCTGCTATAGAAATAACATGCTGTCTGGTTGAAATATCAGCTTTTACCTTTACAAGAACAAGTTCTCTGCATACAGACTCTCCGTCTCTAAGTTCAGTAACTTTAACGACATCTTCCAGCTTATTAAGCTGATTTTTTATCTGCATAATGATTTTGTCGTCTCCACTTACTGCAACCGTCATGCGTGAATATTTAGGATCTTCTGTTACTCCTACAGAAAGAGAATCTATATTATATCCTCTTCTGCTGAACATTCCTGCAACACGGCTTAAAACACCCGATGTA
>CALMUC010000082.1 GCA_937872845.1 uncultured Lachnospiraceae bacterium
ATCTATTCTATCCGGCAGTATGAAGAAGAAACACAGACCGCTTCCATGATAGCCAGACGGCTTTTGGAGAAGCCGGTTTTGCTGTCCATTGAACCGGAGCTGGAAAAGGCACAGAAGACACTGGGGATCACGCTGTCAGAAACACAGAAACAGGCAGTGCGGATGGTGTTTGCACATCCCATCAGTATTATTACCGGAGGTCCCGGAACCGGAAAGACAACGGTTCTCAAGGTGATTCTCTATATCCATCAGGCGTTATGCAGGTCAGAGGTACAGCTTATGGCTCCGACCGGACGTGCGGCAAGACGTATGGTGGAGAGTACCGGCTGTGAAAATGCATCCACGATGCATCTGGCCCTGGGGCTTTGGGAGATGATACGGATTTTGAACCGGATTTTGAGTACCTGTCTGCCGGATTTCTAAATGTAGATGAGGTGTCCATGGTGGACATGCATCTTGCCTATGAATTTTTCCGGCGGGTTAGCAGACATGCCAGAGTCCTTTTAGTCGGGGATAAGAACCAGCTTCCATCCGTAGGAGCCGGGGATGTGTTCCGGCAACTGATTGCCTGCGGGCTGATTCCGGTCACGGTACTGGATCTGGTTTACCGGCAGGGCGCTTTGAGCAGCATACCTTATAATGCAAAACTGATGCAGGAGAATAAGACTAATCTGAGCTTTGGGGAGGATTTTCAGTTCATTGCCTGTAAAGGAGCAGATGAAGCGGCAGAGATTGTCCGGAGGATTTATCTGGACGAGATTGCAAAAAACGGCATGGATCAGGTACAGATCCTGACTCCGTATCGGAAACGCAGTGCTGCCGGAGTGGATGAATTGAACAAATCTCTGGAGGATTTTGTAAATCCGCCAATCGCAGGGAAGAAGGAACTGCATATCGGCAGTCAGGTGTTCCGGGTTGGCGATAAGATTTTACAGAATAAAAATACCGAGATGGCGAGTAACGGCGATCTGGGCAGGATACTGGACTGTATCACGGATGAGGATGGAAATGCCAGGGCAGTGATCGGATTCCCGGATGGGCGGCAGGTGCAATATGAAGCTGACCAGATGGAAATGATCGAACATGCTAACGCAACAACCATCCATAAGGCACAGGGTTCCGAATGTCCGGTTGTCATCATCCCTTGGGTAAAAGCCTTTTATATGATGCTGAAGCGCAATATTCTCTATACCGGAGTGACCAGAGCGAAAAGCAAGGTTTATCTGGTAGGGGAATGGGCTGCAGTCTGTCAGGCAATCCATACGGATGACAGCGGGACAAGGAACACCATTCTGAGTGAGCGGATCGTACAGTATTACGATCAGTATCAGAGTGAACAGAAACCGGAAATGGAGCAGTTAAAACTTGTTGTTTAAAAATATTTTTCAATTTTTGAAATAAGCGGACTATTACTCTTATATAGGGGAACGTCTGCTTTTCTAAATGAAAGGAGCAGAGAATGAAAGAATTATTGTATAAGAAATCAGAGGCAGTTGCCGCTTTGAACCGTGTGGATGGCTTCCATCCGATGGAACTGGCAAGAAAGATTGGAGAAGAAGGGCAGGAGGAGCAGCTTTATCTGGATGTGAAATACCGGAAGCTATGGTTTCGTCTGGTCAATCCGGCAGGAAAGATCATCAGCCGGATTATCACTTTCACAGAGAATATGGCAGTTGTGGAAGCACGTATCTATCTGGATAAATGTGATCAGGAAGACAATTATGTAGCCAATTCCTTTTCACAGAAATTCCGGAGCGATGACCCGAAGTTTGGAGACAAATTTCTGGAAATGGCGGAAACAGCAGCCGTAGGAAGGGCATTATCGGATGCCGGATATGGTGTGCAGTTTGCGGATGTGGGAGAGGAAAATGATCCTGCACAGGTAGATGCCGGAATTCCATATCAGAATCCACAGATGCCGGATTCAGGTGCCATGGAAAATGCAGCCATGCCGGATTCGGGTGTCATGCCAAATGCCCCTATGCCAACTTATGGAGAGATGCCAGGTCAGCCGGAATATGCAGGCCAGCAGATGATGAATCAGTTCTATCAGCAGGCACAGGCGGCGGGAAGCACCATTTACCATGGCAGTGGACAAATGCCTGGCTACGGTTCCGCTCCGGCTGCCTCTACGCCGCCAAAGACCGGACAGATGCTGCAGGGAGCATTACAGAATCTGGATACGTCCCTTCCGGTAGAAGAACTGATGAAACGCATGAACTATGAAATGGCAGTCGGGACTGTGATTCCGGGAAAGGGAAAATACGGCGGAAAGACCATGGGACAGGTGGCAGTTGAAAGCCCGTCAACGATCCAGTGGTTTGCCGAGCAATATTCCGGACCGAACAATCTGGTTCCGGCGGCAGCAAAGGTAATTTTACAAAAAGCAATGCCGATGGCTGGTTAAGGAAGAACCCCGCAGAGAGCTTTTTTCTGCGGGGGAAAGGAGGAAGAGACCGGGATGTATTATGATATGTCTGGGTTTGATTATGGAATACTGGATGTGGTGCAGGTGCTGCATCTCAGAAAGCGGCGGGGAAACTATTATGACTGCCCGTTTTGTGGAGAGACGCATGGAAAACTCAATATCAATGTGGAAAAGAATGTATTCCGGTGCAACCGCTGTGATGCGTCCGGGGGGATGCTGAAGCTTTATGCGGATTTGCACAATGTTACACTCTCCGAAGCAAATCAGCAGATCCGGGAAGCATTAGGAAAAGGAGAATACCGGACGGATTATATCAAAGCAACGCCGGTACAGGAAGAAAAGGCAACGGCAGAGCTTGCACCCATAGAGGAAATCCATCGGACGTATCAGAGAATGCTGTCCATGCTCA
>CALMUC010000083.1 GCA_937872845.1 uncultured Lachnospiraceae bacterium
ATACCCATTGAATTTGAACCGCCGCCAACACATGCCAGAACAGCCGCCGGCAGTTTTCCTTCCTTCTGAAGGATTTCTTCTCTTGCTTCTTTAGAAATAACCGACTGAAAATCGCGAACCATAGTTGGAAAAGGATGAGGTCCCATAGTTGACCCTATTACATAGTGTGTATCGTCACATCTTGTAACCCACTCACGCATTGCCTCATTTACAGCGTCTTTAAGTGTACCCGTTCCTGAACTTACAGGATGCACTTTACTGCCTAACAGTTTCATCCTATATACATTGAGTGCCTGTCTTTCGCAGTCTTTTTCTCCCATAAATATTTCGCATTCCATTCCGAACAGTGCAGCCCCTGTTGCTGTTGCAACTCCATGCTGACCGGCACCTGTTTCAGCAATCACCCTTGTCTTTCCCATTTTTTTTGCAAGAAGAATCTGTCCAAGTACATTGTTTATCTTATGTGCACCTGTATGATTAAGATCCTCTCTTTTTAGATATATTTTTGCCCCGCCAAGGTCTTTCGTCATATTTTCTGCATAATACAAAAGTGATGGCCGCCCCGCATATTCTCGCAAAAGCCTGTCCAGTTCATTCTGAAAATCTTTATCATTTTTATAAAATTTGTACGCCTCATCCAGTTTATGAATTTCATTCATCAGTGTTTCAGGAACATACTGTCCACCAAATACACCAAATCTTGTATGATCATCCAAAATTTTTTTCCTCCGTTATTTTTTATTTCCTGATTATTTTTACCTGTCTGTATTTCATCTCTCGCAGTCCATATCCTGCATTTCATATTTCACATCACATACTGTATATTATATTTCTTTTAATTCCTTTATTAAATGTTTCTTTTTGGAAGAGCGCATCAGCATTTCTCCTATAAGTACGGCATCTGTTCCATTTTCTTTAAGCATTATTATATCAGAAGGATTCTTTATTCCACTTTCCGAAACAAATTTTATCTCTGGTGGAACAAGTTTTCTAAGACGAATACTGTTTTCTATATCCACAGTAAAATCTTTTAAATTTCTGTTATTCACACCAACAATTCTGGCTCCGGCAGCAATAACGCGTTTAACTTCTTCCTCATCATGTGCCTCAAAGAGACATGAAATTCCAAGTTTATCCGCTATACCAAAATATTCCTTCATCTGTGAATCTGAAAGTATAGAAGCTATCAAAAGTACAGCTGATGCGCCATAAAGTTTAGCCTGATATATCATGTAAGGATCAACAGTGAAATCTTTACGAAGTACAGGCGTTTTTACTTTTGCAGCTATTTCATTTAAATATTTGTCACTTCCCTTAAAATAATCCGGTTCAGTCAGACAAGATATTGCATCTGCACCTGCGTCTTCATATTCCTCTGCAATTGAGAGGTATGGAAAATCATTTGCTATAATACCTTTTGATGGAGATGCTTTTTTTACTTCAGCTATAATTGAAAGATTTTTACTTTTCAAAGCTTTTTCAAATGGATACGCACCGGAATATTTTTCTGCTGTATTTTTATATCCATCTGCCATTTTCTGTTCTGCTAAATCCCTTATTCCGTCATAGGAAAGTTTCTCTTTTTCCTTTTCAATCCGCTTTCTGGCAGAAGCCGAAAGATCATCCAATATCATAAAAGGCTCCCCTCTTTATTATTTTTTCATTAATCACGTTCATGCTCTTCCATTTGAAATTTCAACATATTTTTTGATAACATCAATGCCTTTCCCCGAATTCATTGTCTCTTCTGCTTTTTTATAAGCATCCTTCATAGACAAACCGGTTGCTATATGAATTGCTGCTGCTGCATTGATAAGCACTACATAGCGTTTTGCACCATCTGTTTTCCCGGAAAGAATATTTTTTGTTATTTCCGCATTGACTTCAGGTTCACCACCCTTTATATCATCTCTTGTATATCCGGCCGGAATATCAAAGTCCGCAGGATCAATTTCATAATGTTCAATTATCCCATCTTCTTTAAATTCTGCAACTGAAGTTTTTGCACTTACTGAAATTTCATCAAGAACATCCTGACCGTAAACAACCATTGCACGTTTAACTCCCAATTTTTTTAATGCTTCTGCTATTTCATCTACAAGTTCTTCTTTGTATACCCCAAGCAGAAAATATTCCGGTTTAGTAGGGTTTGTAAGCGGTCCTAAAACATTAAATATTGTCTGAATTCCAATTTCCTTACGCACAGGACCAACATATTTCATAGCAGTATGATATTTCTGTGCAAACATAAAGCAAAATCCTGCTTCTTCAATCAACCTTTCATTAACATCAGGTTCAAGTGCAAGAACTCCTCCCAGTGCCTCAAGCGCATCTGCCGTACCACACTTTGATGTCGCCGCACGATTACCATGTTTTGCAACTTTTACACCTGCCGCAGCGGCAAGAAATGCTGCTGTTGTAGATACATTCATGGACTGAGCTTTATCTCCACCTGTTCCTACAATTTCAAGCACAGGGCTTTTATGTGCTACAGGTGTTGCCTTATCTCGCATTGCTGCCGCTGCCCCGGATATTTCTTCCACTGTTTCACCTTTTATATGAAGTGCAGTAAGAAATGCAGCAGTCTGGACTGGCGATGTTTTACCGCTCATTACCTCATCTATTGTATCATATGCCTCATCATAAGACATATTTTCACCTGCAGCTGTTTTTACTATCATTTCTTTTATCATTTTTTTATCCTCCTTTAAAAAATTTTTAATTATTGTTTTTCCCATCGGTGTAAGAATTGATTCCGGATGAAACTGCAATCCATACACTTCATATTTCTTGTGCATTACTGCCATAATTTCATTGTCATCATCAGATCTTGCTATCACCTTCAGACACTCTGGAATTGTTTCTTCCTTTGCAGAAAGTGAATGATACCTTGCAGCTTCTATCTTTTCTTGTAGACCTTCAAAAATTGGTGCACTTCTGTCAATTGTGCAGATTGATTTTTTTCCATGCATAAGTCTTTTTGCATGTGTAACTGTTGCTCCATAAACCTCGCATATAGCCTGATGACCAAGACATACCCCCAGTATTGGTATCTTTCCTGCAAATGTTTTTACCACGTCCTCGGTAATTCCCGCCTCTGATGGTTTTTTTGGACCAGGTGATAAAATTATCTTTGATGGATTTAGTTCTGCGATTTCTTTTATTGTCATTTCATCATTTCTTATAACCATAACATCAGAATTTATACTTCCTATCAGCTGGTAAAGGTTATAGGAAAAACTGTCATAATTATCTATAAGAAGTATCATATTTGAATTCCTCCTGTTTTAAAGCTCATTTGCCATATTCAGTGCATCTATAACCGCTGCCGCCTTATTGCAGCATTCCTGATATTCACGTTTCGGCACCGAATCTGCAACTATTCCTGCCCCTGATCTTACAAATACCTTTTCGCCCTTTTTATATGCAAGTCTTATAGCAATACATGTATCCATATTTCCTGTAAAATCCAGATATCCTACTGCTCCTCCATATACTCCTCTCTTACTGTTTTCAAGCTCATTAATTATCTCACATGCCCTTATTTTAGGTGCCCCTGAAAGAGTTCCGGCCGGAAGTACCGAACTTATTGCATCCAATGCATCATACTTTGAATCATCTATGACTGACCTGACAGTAGACCCAATATGCATAACATGTGAATACTTCTCGATTTCCATATATTTCACAACTTCAACAGAACCGAATTTACTTACACGGCCTAAATCATTTCTGCCAAGATCAACCAGCATATTATGTTCTGAAAGTTCCTTGTCATCTTTTAATAATCCTTCTTCCAACACTTTATCTTCATCCGGTGTTTTGCCTCTTGGTCTTGTCCCGGCAAGAGGAAATGTATACAGTTCATTTTTATCAAGTTTCGTAAGTGTTTCAGGAGATGCCCCTGCAAGTTCTGCCTGATCTGTATCAAAATAAAACATATATGGTGAAGGGTTCTCAGCCCTGAGCATTCTGTATGTATCAAACAAACTTCCTGCAAAGTCCGCTTCTATTCTGTTCGATAGTACTACCTGAAATATATCTCCCTCATAAATATACTGTTTTGCTTTTTCAACCATTTGTGAATACTTTTCTTCACTGAATAATGAACGAAAATCAGAAAGAAGTTTTGATTTTGGAATTACTGCTTTTTCGCCATTAATTGCCAGTTTTTCCATTTTATCTAATTCCGAAAGTGCAGATGCATAATTTTGATTCAGATTTTCTGTACTGATATTTGTAATAAGAACAAGTCTCTGCATAATATTGTCAAATGCTATAACCTTATCAAACAGCATGAGATTCATATCTGAAAATCCGTCTTCATCATCTGCATCAATATTCAGAACAGGTTCACTATACTTGATATAATCATATGCAAAAAAACCAACAAGACCGCCTGTAAATGTCGGAAGATTCTGTATCACAGGACTTTTATAAGAACATATTAATTCCCTGAGATACTGTGATGGTGTTTCATATTTTTCGCCTTTACCTATTTTGAAAATTTCATCACTGTTTTCTTCCTGGTTTATGTCTTTTTCTTTGCCATATTTATTTTCTGTGCATTTTAAATGTTTCACTTCAAGAACACCATTTTTTAATGTTATATCCATCAGCGGATCGTATCCCAGAAATGTATATCTTCCCCAATATGCCTGATTCACGACACTTTCCAGAATATATACCCGACTGCTCACTTTTTTGAGTCTCCTCAAAACCTCTATCGGTGTCACCGAATCAGACAAAATCTCCTTTGCTACAGGAACATTTTTATATTCTGCTTCATACTTTTTCAAATTTTCAAGTGATGTGATAACAGCCATCTTTACTCCTCCTTATAAACAAAAAAGCCCTTAATCCATACTTTTCCAAGTATAGATCAAGGGCGAAATTTTATATTCGTGTTGCCACCTTAATTCAGTTTTCTACATATTCTTTCATAACTTTACATATTGTAAAGTGACAATCCATTTTCACAGTATGATCAAAAACTGCTCTCTAATCAGGATACTATCATATCCCTGTCACTGTAACGGGTGACTCCCGTTGCTGGTTACTTAGCTTTAATATAAATATCCGCTTTTCGCTGCACCCTCCGTGGTCCATTTGCCAGACTGTTACTACCCGGTTCTCATCCATCCCGAATTCTCTGTACTGCACATCTCCTGACGTTATCTCCACATCACAGGTTATAATTATTTACTTATCTGCAATCTAGATGCAGTTTAATTTCTCAAAAACATTTTGTCAATAGTGAAATTTAAATAAATATTTTTATTTTGCCACAAATATTCCTATATAAAACGTTGCATCCATAAAATAACCCGTGAAATTTATTTAAAAAAAGAAAATTTCAATTCCGATTCCAATAAGAATTATTCCTCCCAGAATCGTTGCCTTCCCTGCGAGTTTAAGGCCAAATTTTCTTCCAAGAAAAACACCTGCATATGAAATAGCAAGAGTTACAAGTCCGATTATCAATGATGCGATCAATGCCTTTAATACACCATAATCTGCAATTGCAAATCCTACTGAAAGTGCATCTATTGATGTCGCGACTCCTTGAACAAACAGTTCGCGAATTTTAAGAGTTTTCCTCTGTTCTGCCTTTTCAGGATTTTTCAACGAACGAATTCCCTCAACAAGCATCTTTCCGCCAAGATATCCCAGCAGAAGAATGGCAATAAATGGTATAAACTTCTGAAATTCTTTAAACCATACGGCAATTGTATGGATACATATCCATCCGATAAGTGGCATAAGGGTCTGAAAAAAAGCATAACAGCATGCAATACCCCAATGCTTTTTTGAACTCATTTGTGGTTCACTAAGCCCATTTGCAAGAGAAACTGAAAAAGCATCCATTGCAAGTCCGGCTCCAAGAGCAATGCTGTTAAAAACAAACAGGAAAGATATACTCATATTTTAATTAAGCTCCACTTTTTTCAGATATTTTTTCTTATATTCATACTTTTATTCGCGCTTATTTACTTCTTCTGTCTGCTTCTTCCAGTGCAGCTTCAGTAAATCCCTTAAACAGCGGATGAGGACGATTTGGACGCGACTTAAATTCAGGATGCGCCTGTGTTCCGACAAACCATGGATGTTCCGGAATTTCTATCATTTCTACAATATGTCCATCCGGTGAAAGTCCTGAAAGTCTCATTCCATTTTGCACAAGTGCTTCTCTATAGTCATTATTTACTTCATATCTATGTCTGTGCCTTTCAGAAATGTTTTCTGTTCCATAAAGTTTATACGCAAGTGAATCTTTCTCAAGCACACAAGGATATGCACCAAGGCGGAGTGTTCCGCCAAGATCCGTCAGACCGTCTTTGTCAGGAAGAATATGTATAACCTGATGCGTTGAACTCGGATTAAATTCTTCACTGTCAGCATCCAGATATCCAACTGCATTTCTTACAAATTCAACAATTGCGAGCTGCATACCAAGGCACAATCCAAGATATGGAACTTTATTTTCCCTTGCATACCTGATTGCCGTTAACATTCCAGGAATACCCCTGTCGCCAAATCCTCCCGGCACTATTATTCCGGTTACATCACTAAGAATTTCTGAAACATTACTTTCTGTAACCGTTTCAGAATCAATCCACTTGATTTCAACTTCCGCTCCGTTTGAAAATGCACCATGCTTCAATGCTTCTACTACAGAAATATATGCATCATGAAGTGATACATATTTTCCTACAAGTGCAACTTTTACCTTTCTTGTCGGATTCTTCCATGCGTGAACCATATCTGTCCATTCTTTCAAATCCGGTGTTGTATTTGGTATGCCCAGTGACTCACAGACTGCATCCGCAAGATGTTCTTTTTCCATTGCAAGAGGCACTTCATAAAGTACATCCACATCAAGATTCTGAATTACATTTTGCCTTGGGACATTACAAAAACTTGCAATCTTATCTTTTAAATCCATCTCAAGTGGATAATCTGAACGGCAAACGAGAATATCCGGCTGAAGTCCCATTCCCTGCAGCTGCTTTACTGATGCCTGAGTAGGTTTTGTCTTAAGCTCTCCGGATGCCTTAAGATAAGGTATCAAAGTTACATGAATCATTATCGCATTTTTGTGACCTACATCATGCTGAAACTGACGAATTGCTTCCAGAAATGGCTGACTTTCAATATCTCCGGCCGTTCCTCCGATTTCTATAATACAGATTTCAGTTTCTTTTGAATCAAGGTTACGATAAATACGGCTTTTTATTTCATTTGTAATATGAGGAATGACCTGAACTGTATGTCCGCCAAAATCTCCGCGTCTTTCCTTATTAAGTACTGACCAGTAAACTTTTCCTGTTGTTACATTTGAACCTTTATTCAGACTTTCATCGATAAACCTCTCATAATGTCCAAGATCAAGGTCTGTCTCTGCTCCATCATCTGTAACAAAAACTTCACCATGCTGAATTGGGTTCATTGTACCCGGATCAATATTAATATAAGGATCGAACTTCTGACTTGTGACTTTATATCCACGAGCCTTCAGAAGCCTTCCGAGAGATGCTGCCGTAATGCCTTTACCAAGGCCAGAAACAACACCACCGGTTACAAATACATACTTTACTGCCATAAAAACCTCACTTTCTTTTCCTAAATATATAATAAACCAGATGACAAAATTTTTTTACAAATGAAAAAACACGGAAATATATTCCGCTTAAACGTTGTTATTATAGGTAGAATTTAAAAGTCCGTCAAGGGAAACAGGGAGTTTATATTAATAAACTTATTACTGAAATAAGACTATCATAAATTGTAAAGATAATTAAGACAAGTTATAATAAACTTATTGCAATTTTATAATATAATATGACCTTTTATTTAATAATGATTTATAATTTATTATAAATTTATAAACGTGATGTGAATTTGATTTTTAATTTTAAGGAAAAAACTATGCATAAAATTATTACATTATTTAAAAATAACCCGGATGAATTCTACAAAAAAATAAATGAAACAATTGATCATAACAAAGATGGATATCTGCTGCTGCTTTCAGCAAAAGATACATATGAAAAGAATTTTGATGAAAAAATGGCAGACATACTTGATCACCAGCAGGAATGTGTTCTTGTCACTGCCAAACATTTATTTCAATTCCCTGATCGTATTTCAGGAGTAATGATTAATCTTGCTAAAGCAGGAAAATCACGTATTAATATGAGCCCTGCTTTTAAATACAATCGTGAATCTGCTTTTCTTTTAAAACTTGTTTCTGAAAAATCATTTGCAATTTTACAAGATACTGATTATATACAGAGTGAACCGGGTGATGGCAATTACCAGGAATTTGATGGCCTATATGAAAAAGACTGGTACACCAAAGATTTTGACAATTTCCTTATTCCTATGCTGAATGAAGAAAGTTCCCTTAACGGAAATCAGGTTCCTGAATTCATTCAATTCTTTGCTATGTATTATATACGCTGCCGCCTTGATGCAAACAAGGATAATCGTAATCGTCACGTCCTTTCCGGAAATGAAATCATTGAATTCAAAGATAAAATCCGTGAAGCACTCCAGATGATTCAGGACGACATAATAATGAATTCCTGTGGCTACCCTGTTTATTCTGATAATTTTGAAAGAAACCGAATGCTTCTCCGCATAAAATATAACTCAAATATACTTTCACATACTCTCGTTGATATACCCGAAAACAGGTCAAATTGGATTCATGTTCGCGAAAGCCTGCATAAAGCGGCTGAAAAAGAAGTCAGAATAATTGATACTTTGAATTTTATCGCAGATCCTGTTCCTTTTTCCGGACTTGTTCTTTCATATAATGGGACTTTGCTTTATGGAACTACCCTGAGACTCAAATGCAACATACAAGCCATGGATCTTATTGATGGCGTACTTGAAATTGATGGATCTGTTCCTGATATCTTTCCGAAAGATGAAGTTGAATATTACTTTAAATATGGCAGCAGACATATTGATGTAAAATTTGATGAGGGTTATAGCCTGACAAAATATTTCGGTATTGCTGCATATAAACGTTTTCCCTTTCATGCTTCCATCAAAATCGATGTTCCTGAATCCGGGTGCAAGGAACATCTTACATTCTGTATAAGTCATAATGGTAAAGAGTATCCTGTTGTATTTGAATACATGTCACATTTTTCAAGGCTTTCATCTTACCCATCCAGCAGTTACTGGCATTCCGGGGCATTCATTTTTGAAAATGAATACACCGTTTCCGGATATTTGAACGAAAAACGCGTTTCTTCTATAATTATCCGGCCATACAGATGGTGTCATATGGCGAAACGCGAAATAATGATATGGGGAGCTCTGATTTTTTCATTCAAAATGCATCGCTTCCGTTTTTTCCTTTTACGCTTTGCATGGGTCATGACTCATCCGTTTTTCCGTAGTGAAATCTGGATGTTCTATGACAAAATATATAAGGGTGGTGACTCATCCGAATATTTGTTCCGCTATGCATCCGCACAAAATGACGGCATTAAAAAATATTATCTTCTCGACAAAAAAACTCCAGATTATTTACGCTTAAAATCTGATGGTTTTAAGCCTCTGAAACGTGGCAGTTTTCTTCATCGTCTTATTTTCCTTAATGCCGATATGATGATTGTTTCAAATTCAACCGTTTTTGCGTTTAACGATTATTATATGGAGAATTCACAGTACATAAGAGGAATACCAGATTTTCATGTTGTTTGTGTACAGCACGGTCTTTCTGTGCAGAAAATTGCCCTTGCACAGCAGAGACTCCGGGACAACACCCGTCTTTACTTCTGTGCTTCAAAATATGAAATCAAAAATCTTTCACAACCCATTTACAACTATAACATTACAAATGCGCTCCAATTAACTGGTGTTCCTCGCTATGATGGTCTGATTGATAATGCAAAAAAACAGATAATGATTTCTCCTACATGGCGTATGCAGGCAGCTCATCTGGTCACAAAAAATGAAGGTGTTGAACGTGATTACAATCCTGAGTTTAAAGATACGCCTTACTTTAAAGTATATAATAACCTTATTAATGATAAAAAGCTGATTTCTGCAGCAAAAGAATATGGATACAGAATTTCATATGTACTTCATCCTATAGTATGTCCACAGTTAAAAGACTTTACGAAGAATGATTTTGTTGATATTATTCCTTCGGTCGGAGATATGAGCTACGAAAAAATGTTCAGAGAATCTTCCCTTATGGTTACAGACTACAGCGGTATTCAATTTGATTTTGCATACATGAGAAAGCCTTTGGTTTATTATCATCCTGAAGAACTTGAAGCTCATTATGAAGAAGGTACATACCATTACAATACTATGGCTTTCGGTGAGATTGTCAAAAAGAAAGATGAACTTGTCAATCTGCTGATTGACTATATGAAATCCGGCTGCAAAATGAAACCAGAATATGTTAATCGGGCTGATGATTTTTTTGCTTTCAGCGATCAGAACAACTGTAAACGAATCTATAATGTCATGCAGCAATACAGTGATACTGTCCTAAAGCAGCACAAAAGATTCGAAGGCTGATATATCATTATTGGGCTTAATTTCAAAGATTTTTTAATAAACATCATAAAAACAAAAAAAAGGAAAACACCGGCAGTGATACCAGACATTATATTCTGTGTCTGTATTTTAGGTTCACCTCTGATGTTCTCCTTTTTTCAGTTCTTATTATTTTATTCCTGAATAATATCAATCCCTTCTTCTGTAATTTTGATTCTATTTTCTTTTAAAAGGTGACCTAGCGCGCGTTTAAATGCATTTTTACTGATTCCAAATTCCTTATGAATCATTTCAGATGATGCACTTTTATCTGTAAATGGCAAATGCCCATTATAACTCTTCAAAATTCCATAAACCATTTCTGCGTCATTAAGTCTCTGCTGTGGAATTTCCTCTCTCATTGCAAGATCCGTTTTTCCATCCTCACGAATTTTTATAATACGGCATTCTACTTCATCACCAACATATATATTATCAAAAATTTCATTTTGATGTATCAGTCCTTCATAAGTATTATCTATAGCTACAAATACACCAAAACCAGCTTCCACCCTTACAACAGTTCCCTTTACATGGTCCCCACGCTTGTAAAGATCTTCAGGAACAGGTATAAGGTCATCTGTAATTCTCATACTTGCAGCAAGTCTTTCACTTTTATCCAAGTAAAGTTTCACCAGATACGACTTTTCTTGCTTTACTGAAACTGTCTGCTCATGGAAAGGCAGAAAAAGATCTTTCTCAAGTCCCCAGTCTAAAAATGCACCTATGTCTGCTACACTTTTTACCTTTAATCGCGCCATTTTCCCAATGGTTATAAGTGGTTCATGAACTGTTGCTATAAGTCTGTCCTCTGAATCTTTATATAAAAAAACTTTTATATTATCTCCAGCTTCAAGTTCAGCCGGTACCTGCTTTTTTGGCAAAAGAACATCCTGCGTTCCATCTGTAAGATAAACTCCTACATCCTTTATCCTGTCTGCCCTTAACAAATTCCAATTTCCGATTTCCATATTGTACCTTTTCTTTCCTGCGTCATTTTTACGCATCTGAAACTATTATAAAGATTGTCTTTATTATATATAATACATTGCTACATATATCTATTTTTCAATTCTACATTAAAGTATTTATTATTGTCCAGCAAACTATCCCCTTTTGCAAACTTTTATTTATAATTTTTACAAACTTTTTTTATTTCGGGGTTGATTTTTTTTTATAGCTATTATATAATCTCCACTGTTGCGGAAACACGCATATCTTTATAGTAATGGGGTATCGCCAAATGGTAAGGCAACGGACTCTGACTCCGTCATTTTCTAGGTTCGAATCCTAGTACCCCAGTTATGAAAGCGGTACATGAGTTGTGCCTTTTTTTTTATGCATACAATTTTTTCACAGAACAAAAATATCATTCTTTATCAAAACATATGATAGTATTAGAGAAAAAGTTCAAGGCTTAATTCATGATATCTGCAGCCTTATTATCCCAATTACAATCAAATGCAACGGATAATAGATATAGAAAAAATATTTATTAAATGATTTAAAACGTGCCTCTTCTCTGCCATTATAAAATTTTGTAATTATAAACCATGACAATACCGGTCCTGAAATCGCACAAGTTGCAGAAAAAATCATCTGAAAAATCTTATGACCGTCGAATCCTGCCTCACTTAAATCTTCTATCAGTTCAATTACCCACATCAATGTAATTGTCTTTATATATGCTATATTTATACTGCTGTTTTTCCGTTTTGCCTTAATAAAAAATATCACAGCTGCCGGTGCAATTATTGCCCAATCTCCAAAAACAGATACTATGACAAGAAATGCTGCTATTATATTTCGTAAAGTTATATCTGAAATTTTATCATACGCAAGACACATCAAAAAGCATAATAATAATGTAAATATCATGTTCATACCTTTAAACGAGATGATTCCTCTCTCTGCAAAGGCAAAACAAAATGGGATTTCTGACAGCAGTGCAAACACTGCAAGTCGAATCCCATATTTTTTCTTTGAACGTGTGTATGAATATCCTTCAACCAGAAAAAAACACATAGTAATAGCAGTAAAATAACCTAAATCTGTAAGAATCTGATAAGCAAGTGACTTTTCCCGGAGAAAAACCGCAGCAATATGATTCCCTGTCATAAGAAGAACCGCAAGATATTTTATCATGCTTCGTCCCATAAATTTCTTCTTACTTTCCATATAGCAGATTTTCCCCATAACTTTCTTAATCAGAACATTTTTTACTTATATCATAATTTTATTATTTATAAAATTGCTTTCATCGCACAATATATAATTTTCCTGTATATACTTCTGCTGTTGCAGCATATGAGATTACTTACTGAGCAACGTATCCCCTGGCCTTTATCACATCAACCACACCAGTCACATACTGCTGACAGATTTCTTTAGTCTCTGCTTCAACCATAACTCTTATAACCGGTTCTGTTCCCGATTCTCTCACAAGAATTCTGCCTGTTGCACCAAGTCTGTCTCCAACTTCCTTAACTTTTGCCTGCACATCAGGATCATCCTGAGCCGCCTTTTTATCTGAAACCTTTACATTTTCAAGAACCTGAGGATAAATTACAAGATCCTTATGAAGTTCAGACATTTTCATCTTTTTGGCCAACATAACTTCCATAAGTTCAAGTGATGTAAGAATTCCGTCTCCAGTTGTAGCATACTTTGAGAAAATAATATGTCCTGACTGTTCACCGCCTATTCTACATCCATGTGTTGACATATATTCATAAACATATTTATCACCGACTGCAGTTTTAGCATAATCGATACCTATATCTTCAAGTGCCTTATACAGACCAAAATTAGACATTATAGTTGTAACTACAGTATTATTAACGAGTATACCCTGTTCTTTCATATATCTCCCGCAAATATAAAGAATGTGATCTCCCGTTATTACATCACCCTTCTCATCTACAGCAAGGCATCTGTCCGCATCTCCATCATATGCAAAGCCAACATCCAGTCCATTTTCCACAACATATTTCTGAAGACCTTCTATATGCGTAGAACCTGCATCACGATTGATATTAGTTCCGTCAGGTGCATTATTAATCACATACGTTGTCGCGCCCAATGCATCAAATACAGATTTTGCAATATTCCATGATGCACCATTTGCACAGTCAAGTCCGACTTTTATACCTTTAAATGAATACAATCCCAGTGAAATCAGATAGCCAATATAACGATTTCTTCCTGCAACATAATCAACTGTACAGCCAATCCGTTCATGAAGAGCATATGGAAGAGCATCCCACTTCTTCCCGAATATCTCAAGATTTCCATCAAGATATTCCTCCACATAAGTAATCGTTGCTTCATCCATCTTTTCGCCCTGACCATTGATCAGTTTTATTCCGTTATCATAATACGGATTATGACTCGCTGAAATCATAATTCCACAGTCAAATCCATCAACTCTTGTAACATATGCTACTGATGGTGTAGTCGTAACATGCAGCAGATATGCATCTGCTCCGGATGCCACAAGTCCGCTTACAAGAGCATATTCAAACATATAAGATGAACGTCTTGTATCTTTTCCTATTACAATTCTCGGGATTGCATCCAGCCCTTTTTCTCTCTTCAGTTCCCCATAATACCAACCAAGAAATCTGCCGACTTTGAATGCATGATCTGCTGTCAGAGTGACATTTGCCTCTCCGCGAAAGCCATCAGTTCCAAAATACTTACCCATTTTTATCCTCACTTTAACTTTAATTTATAAAATCCTTAATCTGCAATTTCATATAACATATTTTAAATCTTTAATCTATAGTTGTATGCCGCACATTCGCTTCCATCATTTTATTATATCCTATCCATTCAGACTTACCAGTATTTTTCTCAAGGATCTCCGTAAATGTTTCAAGCCTGGCATCTGCATTATCTGCAAGATTTAACGCAGATGCTTCTATTAATGACGGTTTTTTAGGTGAACCATACTCAAGTTCACCATGATGTGCGAGTATACAATGTATAAGTTCTTTCCCTAATTCATCAGGAAAATCTCCCTGTTCTTTCATCTTGTCACTTACCATCATCGCACCAATTACAATATGTCCCATAAGATTCCCACCATCCGTATAATCATTTGCAGGGAATGGTGAAATCTCTTCAAGCTTTCCAATATCATGACAAATTGCCGCAGTTATAAGCAGATCTCTGTTTATGGCCGGATAATTTGCCGCCATAAAATCGCACATTTTCGCAACTGCAAGCGTATGCTGCAAAAGGCCTCCTATGAATCCGTGATGTATTGATTTTGCGGCACTGTGACTCTTAAACCGCTTTATAAATTCTGCATCTTCTGCAAAAAATGAAAGAAGCAGCTTATTAAGATGTTTTTCAACAACACTATCTACAAGGGTCATAAGAGCCTTATACATCTCATCTATATCTTTTGATGTACTTGGCATATAATCTTTTGTATCATATTCACCTTCTCTTGCCTGTCTGACACGATTCACAATGATCTGCAGCTGCTCATTATATGACTGAACCTGTCCTTCTGCATAAATATATTCACCTGATTCAAAATGTTCAATTGAATTATTCAGATTAAATATCTTACCATCTATATTTCCGGTTTTATCCTGAAGTGTTATGCTGTAATAATTTTTTCCAAACTTTGTCTGACCAACTTTTTTCTCTTTGCAAAAATAAACTTCTCTAAAATTGTCTCCATCTTTCAATGTATTAATATAATTCATATTTCCTCCTGAATTCTAAACCATTCAAATAAGTCGTCATTCAGAATATCACTTTATCATGGCATGAACAAGTATCATACAGCACGTCATTTCGTTGAAATGGCTTGATTCAAATGATATACTTAAATTAATTAAATTTTAAATAAGGGTGCATTATTTTGAATAAAAAATCAATCAGAATTCTTGAATTTCATAAAATAAAGGAAAGACTTGGAGAGTTTGCGTCCTCCATATCTGCGAAAAAACTCTGTCTTAATCTTGAACCCCTGACAGACCGGGCCGCTATTGAATTTCTGCAGCAAAATACCCGTGATGCGTTTCTCAGGCTTGAACAATACGGGAATGTATCATTTGCAGGAATACATGATATAAGAAGCTCTTTCAGACTTATGGAGATCGGTTCCCCTCTCAGTTCTGCAGAATTGATTGCAATTGCATCTCTTCTCGAAACAGCTGCAGCAGTTCAGAATTATGGTGAATCTGGAGATACACATGATTCACTTTCTGAAAAATTCAAAAATATTGTTCCTCTTGAAGATGTTTCGCATGAAATCAGAAGATGTATCCTTTCTGATGACGAATATGCTGATGATGCCTCTGCAAATCTTCAAAGCATAAGACGCAAAATCACTTCTGCAAATGCTTCCCTGCACAGCGAACTTGAAAAAATCATCAAGAGCCAAGATATGCAGGATAAGCTTATGGACGCTATCATTACAACTCGTCAGGGAAGGTACTGTATTCCTGTTAAAGCAGAATACAGAAACTCATTTCCGGGAATGATTCATGACAGATCACAGACGGGTGCAACTCTTTTTATTGAACCTCTTCAGGCCGTTAATCTTAACAATGAAATTTCAGAACTCAAAGGTGATGAAAAGGCTGAAATTCTAAAAATTTTAGCTCGTCTATCGAGTCTTGCAGCAAGTGCACTATATAACATAAAGGAAGATTACAATATACTCACCACCCTGGATTTTACATTTGCAAAAGCTCACCTCGCTCATGAAATGAAAGCATCTCAGCCAATATTTAATGATGAAGGAATTATTGACATAAAAAGAGCCATTCACCCCCTTCTTGATCCTCACACGGCTGTTCCTGTTGACATTCGTCTGGGAGAAAAATACAACCTGCTCATAATAACCGGTCCAAACACAGGTGGCAAAACTGTATCGCTTAAAACTCTCGGTCTCCTTGCCATTATGGCTCAGGCAGGTCTTCACATACCTGTTCTCGCCGAAAGCAGACTGCCAATATTTAAAGACATTTTTGCTGATATTGGTGATGAACAGAGTATTGAACAGAATCTCTCTACGTTTTCATCACATATGAGTAATATTATTTATATAATAAAACATGCAGATCCTGATTCTCTATGTCTCTTTGATGAACCTGGCGGTGGAACAGATCCGGCTGAAGGAGCTGCACTTGCTATATCGATCCTTACCGAGTTAAAAAACCGTGGAGCACGTGTAATGGCAACCACTCACTACACTGAACTCAAAACATTTGCAATTGCTGCTGAAGGTGTTGAAAACGCCTCATGTGAATTTGATATAAAAACTCTGCGTCCAACCTATCACCTTATGATAGGTGTTCCCGGAAGTTCAAATGCGTTTGCCATTGCAAAAAAACTTGGAATGCCTGATTCAATAACAGAAAATGCAAAGATGAATCTTGCGAGCGGTCAGATAAAGATGGAACAGGTAATTGAGGAACTTGAGACCGCAAGACGTGAAGCTGCAAAAGATCGTGCTGAAGTTGAAACTTTGAAAATCGAAACAAACCGTCTTACTCAAAGTCTTACCGCCAAAAATAAAAATCTCGATGAAAAGAGAAATGAAATCATACATAAAGCTAAAAAACAGGCTGAAGAAATCCTCTCAGATGCCAAAGATACTGCTGACAAAGCCATACGTGATTATAACAAATGGAGCAAAAATCCGGCAAAAGCTGACAGTAAGAAGATGGAAGAACAGCGTTCCGATATACGTAAAAAACTTAATCGTCTTGAAACTCCTAAGCTGCAAAATGAGAATAAAATTTCAGGTCAGAAAGCTTCTGATTTTCATATCGGAGATAAAGTTCTTGTACTTAGCATTAATACAGAAGGCTACGTTACTCATACTTCTGATTCTAAAGGAAAACTTCAGATTCAAATGGGTATATTAAGATCTATGTGTTCTCCTGAGGATCTGCTTATTTTGCCTGACGAGGATGTAAAGAAAGAAAAAACTTATATCCATGCTGCAGTCAGCACTGGCAGTAAGGCATACTCATTTAACCCTGAAATCAATCTTCTTGGTAAAACTGTTGACGAAGCACTTTCTGCACTTGACAAATTTCTTGATGATGCACTGCTTACACATGTATCAACTGTACGCATTGTTCATGGAAAAGGAACAGGAGCACTCAGAAAGGCTATTCATGAATATCTTAAACATCAAAAATATGTAAAACGCTTCCACCTTGGTGAATTTGGTGAAGGTGACTCTGGCGTAACAATTGTTGAATTGTAATTATAAATTGGGTATTATTCCCGGAAAGTGAGCAGGCAGGCTGATACTTATGGAAAAACAAAAAATTTTAATTGTTGATGATGATGAAAATATTGCCGAACTTATTTCACTCTATTTGCAAAAAGAATGTTTCGATACCGAAACTGTTGGCGATGGGCTTTCCGCTGTAAAACTCTTTCCTGTCTATAAACCTGATCTCATATTGCTTGACCTTATGCTTCCCGGTATGGATGGTTACGATGTTTGTCAGGAACTGCGTAAAACAAGCCGTGTCCCGATTATAATTCTTTCTGCTAAAAGTGAAGTATTTGATAAAGTTCTTTCATTAAAAATCGGTGCAGATGATTATATACAGAAGCCTTTCAATGCCGATGAAATGGTTGCCCGTGTCCACGCCGTTCTCCGCCGTGCCGCAAATCCTGTTGATTCTGCCCCTGTCAATGAACAGATTCCTGATCAGGGACACACCGGAAAATTTGTGGAATATGAAGATTTGCTCGTCAACATTTCAAACTATACTGTTTATTATCAAAATAATGAGCTTGAAATGCCGCCCATGGAACTTCAATTATTATATTTTCTTGCCTCTAAGCCCAACCAGGTATTTACCCGTGATCAGCTTCTTAATCAACTCTGGGGATATGATTTTGCAGGAGACACAAGAACTGTTGACGTACATATAAAACGTCTCCGTGAAAAACTTGTCGGAAAACATAACTGGTCGATTGCCACCGTATGGCGTATTGGTTACAAATTTGAGGTAAAATAAATTATGCAGCATTCC
>CALMUC010000084.1 GCA_937872845.1 uncultured Lachnospiraceae bacterium
CAACACCGCTGTCCATACAGATTGCATCTACTGACCCTGATTCGAGATTCAAAAATGCAGTATTGTAGTCAGGCAGCTGCTGCAGCTCTTTGAATTTTTTCTCAAGTGCAATATTTTCTTCTGTTGCATCTGCTCCTGTAAAAGCTGCAAGTGCTGATGAATCCGACTGAACTGCAACTATCTTATCAGAAAGATCAGAAAGTTTTTTTATATCTGAATCATTTTTCACAACAATAACCTGTGCATTATTCAGATACGCTTTTGACCAGGTATATTTTCCTTCCCTCCCATTAATCGTAAATCCATTCCAAATACAATCAATGGAACCTGAGGAAAGTTCCATATCTTTCGAATCCCAATCAATAGGCTGTGCAACAAATTTCCAGCCTCTTCTCCTGGCTACCTCTTTTGCAAGATCCAGATCAAATCCAACATACTTTCCATTTCCATCCTTAAATCCATATGGCGGAAAACTGGCATCAAAACCGACTGTAAATGTGTTTTCTTTTTTACCACATGATGTGAACAAAACCGCAAATAAAGTTATCAGAAACAATCCAAGAATAAAGCCCTTGATACTTTTCAATTTTCTTTTTTGGCAAACTTTTTTCATTATTCTTCCCCTGTATTCAGATTTCACTTACTCATTTTCAGAAGAAGCTGTTTTACTATCACTATCAGGTGACAACATTTCTTCCAGAGTATGCCAGCCAAGAACTGCACATTTAACCCGGCTTGGCATATGAGAAACATCCTGAAGTGCTCCTGCTTCTTCAAGGCTTTCAAGTTCATCAGGTGTAAGTTCTTTTCTGTCCTTTATCATTTTCAAAAATGTATCTTTTAATAATATTGCGTCTTCAGCCTTTTTACCTATAATCAGATCAAGCATCATATCAGCACTTGCACGGGAAATAGCACACCCATCGCCAATATATGCCCCGTCCTCAATCACTCCATCGTCTGAAATTTTCAGCTGAAGAGTAATATCATCTCCACATGTAGGATTCACTCCGCGCATTACATGGTCAGGATTTATCAACTTACTTTTATGTGTCGGATAATTTGCATGTTCAAGCACAATTTCATTATAAAAAGTCCTGTTACTATTCTCCAAAACCCATCAGCCTCCTTACAGATGCAACACTCTTTATCAATCTTTCAACTTCATCCTCTGTATTATAAAACATAATTGATGCTCTGGTCGTAGATGGAATTCCAAGTTCGTGGTGAAGAGGTTCTGCACAATGATGACCTGCACGTACAGCCACATTATCATGAGCAATTATATCTGCAATATCGTGCGGATGAACACCATCAATGATAAATGTGATTATTCCATGATGTTCATTAGCTTTTTCACTTCCAAGTACATGTACATGAGGAATTTTTCTAATACCGTCAATCGCGATTTCAGTAAGCATTTCCTCTCGTTCTTCTATTCCCGTCAATCCTATTTCTTCAATATATTCAATTGCCGCTGCAAGTCCAACTGCACCACCTGCATTCACAGTTCCTGCTTCAAATTTATGTGGAATTTCTGCATAAGTAACCTCATCAAGTGAAACTGTATCTATCATTTCTCCCCCTGATAAAAACACAGGCATTTTATCTAAAATATTTTTCTTGCCATACAATACACCTATTCCCATAGGCGAAAGCATTTTATGTCCTGAAAATGCCATAAAATCCACATCCAGATCCTGTACATCAGTTCTTGAATGTGGCACACTCTGTGCACCATCTGCAATAAAAACTGCTCCTGCATCATGCGCAATTTTTGCAAATGATTTTATATCATTTATTTTTCCAAATACATTAGACATAGCCGTCATAGCTACAATCTTAGTTTTTGCAGTCAAAAGGCTCTTAAATTCCTGAATTGAAAAATCTCCAAACATGTCTGTGTGAAGATATTTTACAATTGCACCATATCTCTCTGCCTCAATTCTCCACGGAAGCATATTGCTGTGATGTTCTGCAACAGTAATAATAATTTCATCACCTCTCATCAGCAGCATCTCTGAAAGACTTCTTGCTGCAAGATTAAGTGACTCAGATGCATTCCTCGTAAATATTATCTCCCCGGAATATTTTGCATTTATAAATTCTGCAACCTTTTTCCTTGCCGCTTCATATCTTTCTGTAGAATCAACAGAAAGATCATACAGACCGCGAAATGGGTTTGCATTATGATAAAGATAATAATCAGAAACAGCTTCCATAACCTGACGCGGTTTTTGCGTAGTTGCAGAATTATCAAGATATGCAAGATTATTATTCTCAAAAAAAGGAAAATCTTTTCTTATTTCTTCAATATTTGTAATTCTCATATGGCTTATTCCTCCGGTGTCAGAATATTTTTCAATCTGTCACGAACAGCAGAATTAGAAATTTTACTTATTACTGCATCTATACGTGATTTAGCCATAAGTTCCTGTACATCTTTTTCATCTACGCCACGTGTTTCAAAATAAAAAAGTACATCATCTGAGATTTTTCCGATTGATGCGCCATGCGTTCCTTCTACATCCTCCTCTGCGCAGAGAATAAGCGGAATTGTTTTATTCTCAACACCTGGATTCATCATAAGGACATCCTCACGTTCATCACCTTTTGATTCAGCACAACCGTTAATAAAATCAATAGAACCTCGAAAAGTCTTTGTTGCCTTATCACGAAGAACTCCTGCTACATTGATTTTTGTATCTGTGTGGCGTCCTCTATGTCTTACAACATAATTTATATCAAGATTTTCATCATTTTTTACAATATATCCCGAATTAATATTTACTGTACTGTCTTCCCCTGCAAGATCAACTGCACATCCCGTAATTACATTACTGCCGCTTATCAGTATATGAAAAATATGAAGGTGTGCATTTTTTGCCAGTCTTATACCTATATTATCAACTACTGTCATATCATCCGATACCCGTATAACATCGATCAGATCAACTTCTGCCGCTTCATCCAGTACAATTCTCGTGTCAAATGCTCCAAATTCAGATTTTTTTTCATTTTGAAAATCATGAACAATATCAAGCCTGCTTCCTTTTCCAACATGATAAACCCAAATTTTTTATAAAACTCAATAAGGTAAGA
>CALMUC010000085.1 GCA_937872845.1 uncultured Lachnospiraceae bacterium
AGTATATGCAACCCGTTTTTAAATTGTACCAAATCAATGTATGAAATGTCATCATACCAAAGTATTAAAATTGCATATCAGATTTTAATTGACATAAAGAAAATGGCACACTTCATATGCATTTAAATAATGTGATGTGTGCCACTATTGTTCCGGAAATGAAATACATATTATTATTTATCGCTCAAATTCCATCAAACAATTATCCAATCTTATTCCAATTTATAAAGCAGTTTTTCTATATCTGCGGCCTTCAGCACCTTACCCATAGAAACAACTTTTTCATTTACCACTAGAGCCGGTGTACTCATAACACCATAACTCACAACTTTTTCAATATCTGTAACATACTCAATTTCAATATTCAGTCCCATTGTTTTTACAGCTTCCTGTGCATTTTCATAAAGTTCATGACAGTATTTACAACCTGAGCCAAGTACTTTTATGCATCTTATACATTTCTTCTCTCCGCTGCATATATTTTCTGTTGCTGCACTTTTACATCCACATTCTGTTTTTGTATTTATGTTTTCTTTTTCAACTGCATTTTTATTACATGCACATTCAGATACAACCTTTTTTTCTTCCTTTTTCTTTCCAAACAAACTCATTATAAAGTCCTCCTTTAATTTTCATTACATTAATTTTTAAATAAATAAGTATTGAAATATATTAAACACATATCCCACCAAAATAATGCCAATAGTGCAGATTACAATAAATACAGCAAGCAGTTTCGGCTTTACTGCCTTACGCAGCATAATCAGAGACGGTAAAGACAATGTTGTTACAGCCATCATGAATGACAAAACCGTACCAAGCTGTGCCCCTTTAGAAAGCAACGCTTCTGCAACAGGTATTGTACCGAAAATATCCGCATACATCGGAATACCAAAGAATGTAGCAAGTACAACGCCAAACAGATTATCAGATCCGAGAATCCTCTCAATCCATTCTTCCGGTATCCAGTTATGAATTACTGCCCCTATTAAAACTCCAATCAAAATATAAGGAAATACCTTCCTGAATGTACCGGCAACTTGATATTTTGCATATACCAGTCTGTCCTTAACTGTCAGTTCTTCAGATTCAACATCAACGGCTGAAGCATTTCGAATAAATTCTTCCACCTGGCTATCCATGTTAAGTTTCTCAATAACAGTTCCACCTGCAACTGCAACAATCAGACCGAAAATAACATACCATACAGCAATCTTCCATCCAAAAATACTCATCAAAAGTACAAGTGACCCAATATCTACCATTGGTGATGAGATCAAAAATGAAAAAGTAACACCCAATGGCAATCCTGCACTAGTAAAACCTATAAAAAGCGGAATTGATGAACATGAACAAAACGGCGTTACTGTACCAAGCAATGCACCTATAATATTTGCCCATATACCGTGAAATCTTCCCATGATTTTTTTACTTTTTTCAGGTGGAAAAAAACTCTGAATATAAGAAATTATAAAAATCAGAAAGCATAGCAATATTGTGATTTTCACAACATCATATAAAAAAAACTGTAAACTGCTGCCGACTCTCATTGTTATATCAATTCCAATGACATCTAACAGTCTTCCTATAAGAGCATTCAGCCATTTCATTCCTAATATCTGATTCTGAACAAATCTCCCGATTGTTTTTAATACATCCATAAAACTTGCTCCCGTTTCATTTACACATTTACGTATTTACATATATCTATGTATAGAGCCGCACTGCAACCATTCCGGAAATTGCCCATTCTTATCCATCTTTGCATGAATCACATTTTTTATAAGTTTTATAATCTCTTTCACTGATGGTATATTTTTTCACTAAATCAAGCAACATCTTGCTGCCATTAAATGAAAGTGAATAGTGCATCCACTTTCCATTTTTACAGCTATCTACAATACCTGCATCACATAGAATTTTCATATGATGAGATAAAGTAGGCTGTGTAATATGAAGTTCTTCAAGCAGAACACATGCACATTTATTACCACTTTGTAAAAGTTCAAGAATCGCCAATCTGTTTTCATCTGCCAATGCTTTTACCAATCGAACATCATCCCTATAACTCATGCTTCATCTACACCTTTCTTCAAGATGCAATAAGGCTATCATACATATAGATATATGTCAATATATGAATGCATTTTGTGCATTCTGTATAATTATTTATATCTTTTTTAATTTCAGTTACCTTTATATATATAATGCAATAGGTTAATTGTTTTGTTATTAATAACTTATTTATCCAGTTTTTTTATAAATTCTTTTATAATTGAATTCAATTCTTCTGGCTTTTCTTCAAATATTTGATGATTTCCCGGAAGAAGTATTAACTTTGTATTACCCATTTTTTCAATATATGGAATAATTTTTGTTTTTCTCCAGTTCTCATCTTGTTTTAACACATTGTTTAACTGTTCATCAGTTGCAGATGTTTCTTCACTTTTTATTCCAACTTCCTTTTGTCTTTTTTTTAGCCATAAACCAGATTCTCTTATTTCTTGTATTGTTGTAAATCCACTGCTTGCATCTATATATATTTTAGGAATATCATTTTTTATAATATTTTTAAATGCTTTATTGGTGTTGCTGTTAGTTTCCCTGATTTCTGAAAGCTTAGCATTTGTAACAGTAGATTTAATATTTAAAATATCGGATATTTTTTGATCTTTTTCGGAATACTTTTCAGGTAGTTTATAATAAAAATCATGTATAAATGGTCTTTGCAATCCTAATTCAGAAGCAAAAACTCCTATTTTATCGATATTGCTGACACTGTAATCTTCTTTTTCCCACATATCTATTCCTAATTCAGTAGTGTCTATATAAATTACGCCTTCTATTTCGTTTGGATACATACTTTCCCAATAAGTAGCATAGATACCGCCTAATGAATGTGGCATTAATATATATGGTGCTTCAATTCCATCTTCTTTCAATGCATTACGATAATCATTCACAACCTGCTCAACAGTTTGTTTTCTTTTAGTATCATCGCTATATCCATATCCTGCTCTGTCAATAAATATTATTTGATTTGCTTTATCTAAGCCTTCTAGCGAATTTGAAATCTCAATACTATAATCATTTACACCTCTGCCTGATATACCAATTATTTTATGTTCTGGATTTTTATTTCCATATTTATAAATATTTAATCTATAATCACCCGCATCTGCCAGATCAATATATTTATTATCTATTAAATATTGATATTCTTCTGTTGATTTTCTTTTATGTATCATAAAATTAACAAATACTGCCAAAATAATAATCGTCATTAAAAGCAATAAAATTTTCAATGTTTTTTTTAAAGTTTTCATAACATCAATCCTTATCTTTAAATTTTGATTTATTAAAAAACATTAGCAGTAATAATTGTATAACTATATGAGTTAATTGTTATTTCTATATTATCAATTTTACAATACCGGTTATTCACATTCTTACAGATAAAACATCTTTCATATGACACTTTATTCCTACAAAATCCAAACTCATCAGTTTCATCATGTTTCAGTTTATGCTTCACATTAAAAAATCATTTTATTTTTCCAGAAACACAAACCGCTCTCTCTTAATATACTTTGAAATCTCCACACGAGAGATCTGATGTGACAACAGGAATTGAAGCATCTGAATTACTATTATCATTTTTATATTTTCCCAGATTTATACTTCCTAAACTATCATGTACATTATATACACATTTATTTACCGGATTTTCTATATTAACATCACCGCATGATGATTTAATTCCTAAATCAGACAATATTTTGCTGCTATCAAAACTTATGTCGCCCAACGTGTCCGTAATTTTAGCAAGTCCAATTGATGATTCAGCAATTTTAATATCACCGCAGCTATTTATTATTCTTCCCGAACCAATAGTGCATGATTTAACAGTAAAATCACCGCAGTCAAGTATTATAGAACCTTTTCCGGCGGATAAATTATTAATTTTTATATCACCGCAATCAAGATTTACACTAAGTGTATCAAGCATATCCCTGGGAACTACAACATTTACCTCCGCATATTCTCCTGTTCCAAAATCAAAATGCAGACCATTTATTTGCGGTTTTGATCTCATATCTTTTACTTCCAGCATACCGCTAGAGTTAATCTCTGCCTTAATATGTTTTTGTGGGATTGTAGTAGATACACTTACACACCTTGCGGTGCTGTCTGCCGTTATACTGACATCACCGTAAAGCATATTTAGATTTATACCTTTAATATCACTGTTATCAGATAACAGTTCATATGAATCCACCATTTTGTCATCACTCTGCTGATACCAATGTCCAAACTTTTTTGTAATATCTATATTGTATAAAGGTGATCCACCTTTAATGTAGCCTGCAAACGATATCAGTGCTCCAACGGCAACAAGACAGGCTGATACAATCAAAGTTACTTTATTAAACTTTCTCATATATTTATCCTCCGGTCATGCCTTGTTTTTGTTCTTATTGACAAGGCCAACTATCCTTCTGCCTATAGCTTTTAATGCTTTAACTGCTATCTTATATATCCACATCATAAGAAGCATTATGAATCCTGCCACACCAAGAAACAGCAGACCATTTCCAATAAGTACGATTGCATTACATGTCTGACTTGATAACAGATCAAATCCGGTAAAAAGCAGAACAAATGAGCTCGGAATCATAGCAATCACAATTGAAAAAAATGATACAATCAAGGCAAATACAACAATTATCGGAATAAGCATCAACACCAGAATTACAATCGCAATCGGCAATGCAATCGGTGAAGCAAATATAGCAAGAATCACTATCCAGATAGTCGTGGCAATGCTGTGCTTATTATTTCCCTTATCCGCAATTTTCCCGTTCTTGTCTTTCCTTCCATTTTGCTTTCCATTGTCCAGTGAATTTTTTGCTACATCAGTGATTATAACCGCTGCGAGATCTTCAGCAGAACCAAGTTTTTCAATAACTGCCGATTCTTCACCGTCGCCATTTGCAATTGCATCATCTATATAATCCCTGTAATATTCAAGCGCTTCATTACGATCCTCAGCCGGAAGATGCATTAAACACCTCTCAAGTTCATGTAAAAAAGACTCCTTACTCATTTATATCACCTCCCATAAGCAATTCATCAACTGAGCAGCTAAAAGCTTTCCAGTCTTTGACAGCTTCATCAAGTTTAACTTTACCACTGTCTGTAAGTCTGTAATATCTGCGGTTACGCCCTGCAATTGCCTCATCATATGTTGTAAGATATCCATCCTTCTGGAGCCGCCGTAAAACCGGATAAAGTGTTGACTCAGATATATCAACAACTTTTTTAACTTTCTGAGTAAGCGTATAGCCATAAGCATCACCACGGCTTACCACAGAAAGTACGCATGTATCAAGTAACCCGGATCCCAATTGAAATAACATCCTGTTTACTCCTTTCAAATTTCAACAACTGCAATAGCAGTCATTGCACACAAAAAGCGCGCAATATTGATTTGTGTATAATACTATACGTTGTATAATATTATTTGTCAATCACATTGCACGCCTTATTTTACAAATACTATTTTACTGTTTATCTTCTAAAAAAATTTTTATTTAAAAATTCATGGTTTAACAGTTCAATTTTTAAGCTGATGCTTATACCTGTAAGCTGCAAACCCTGAAATTAATATTATAAAAACAACATATACTATAACTAATCCCACCCAGCCATTATTTTCATTATAATAACAGCTCTTTTCAGGATTGCCTGGCTTATAATGAACAATAACAGTTTTTTCGCCAAAGGAACCATCTTTCTCTCGATATTTAGCAGTACAGTAATATGTTTTATCATCTACCTGAAATTCAGAAGTAACTCTGAACATCGCATAACCAGAACCATATTGCCTGCCAGTAGAAATAATTTTAACAAAATGTGATTCTTTCACTGTACCTTCCGCAGTATTCAGCTCATAAAATTTTTTATCTGATTCACAAAAAAACATGAGCAGTGATATCATAAATAAAACCATTAATCCTATACATACTGCAACAAACTTTCTACCAACAGGAATACCATCAGGTTTTTCTTTAAATCTTAATTCCTTTATTATCTTTACTCACACTCTCCCACAAACATAATATTATATTTTCGTTTATTCTTCCCAAAATACTTCATCCAACGTTCTATCCAGTGCCTTACATATAGCAATACACAAGTTTATTGTCGGGTTGTAATCACCCTTTTCAATAGCACTGATTGTCTGTCGTGATACATTACATATTTTTGCCAAATCATCCTGCGAATAATCCTTTGCAGCTCTGGCAGACTTAAGTCTTAAATTTTTCAATCTGCCATCTCCTTTTTGTTACATAATGATTTTATAATAATTGTTATAATAATGCTTCCAAATGTAAATACATTCAAAATGCATGCACCACCTTCTGTAAATGATATACCATTTACCCCTATTAATGTTCCATCTATAATATGAGTTATCAGGCAGACAGCATTTATAATTAAAACAATCGTAATTAAAATCAAATAACCATTGTTGCTTTTTTTATTATCTATTGAAAAAAAAGCATCTTTAACAACAGAATACACTGAAAATACAGTTACTCCAGCATACATAATTGTAAAAAGCACCATATCATGTGACGCTATTTTATTTATCGCACCTGGAGCAAAACCGTACATACCCCCGAATAAAACGAGCAAGAATATTACTGTAAAGAAACTGTACTTATACGCATTTGCACGTATCTGAAGCTGCCTTTCATCATAACTTTTTCCAATAAATTTTTTATTATCCAAAATCAATTTAAACACCACATAGAAAAATATAAACATTACCAAAAAAATCAGATATCCCATCATAATAATTCCTCCATTTGAAATATAAATAGTCTTCTCAGCTGATAAATATATCATACTGTTCAAATGGAATATTGTCAACTATATTTGACATTTTTCTATTATTTCCGTACTTGTAAAAATTTTACAGCACTTAATATAAATTCAATTATCATTTTCAAAATATATTATATCATCCGGCAAATCAATCATTCAGCTGAAAATGATGTTATCTTATCTATTCCTGTGATGTTTCCATCTACTGTAAATGTAATAGCTACAGTAGTACTTGCAGCATTACCGGCAATACCATTATTGCACTTACCTCTTATCGTGAAATTCAATTTCCCGTTCTTCAATTCCACAGTGAATTTTGTAGTAACTCCATAAAGCTTTACGAATTCATTATAATATCCACTGAAATCTATAGTTTTATAAGAACCGTCTTTCCTTAAAAGTTTTACATTTTTTCCACCTGAAACGATATCAAAACGCTGATCATTAAATGTTGTACTCCAGTCCGATCCAAGAGCATCCTCTATATCGCTATTAATGGCCCGAAGATTATTAAGAACAGCTGTTTTACTTGCATCCTCACCAGAAAGATTTTCTTTTTGATATGTACCGGTATCTGTATTTTGGGTAAATGTATATTTTCCGGATTTATCGCCAACTGTATATGTATAAGTCACCATAAAACCATTTGCTGCAGTGTATACGAGTTTACTCACCTGAGTACTATTTGCAATATAATCTACACTGCTGATTTTACCTTTGGAATCTGATAAATCAGTGATCTCTAAAATTTGGTTTGCTCCTGCCGACTTGATAAATGTATTATTTTTTCCATACTCATCCGTTGCAATACTTTGTGCTGCAACAACACACATATGGCATTCTTCAATGGCATTTGATTGTTTTGTCTTATTAATATAGCCAAGCAATGCCGGTACCAATATTGCAGCCAGAATAGCTAAAATAACAAGGATTACAATCAGTTCTACAAGAGTAAAACCTTTATTTCTTTTATAGAATTTATGAAAAATATTGATACGTAACATATACTCTGTCATGGCTTTAATCCCCTTTCTTCCATTATTTACCATATGATCTAAGCAGCTCTTCTGCAAACAATAGTTCCTTGCTGACACATATTAACAAATGACTGCTCATATATATTATAAATCACGATATATAATATATCATCATAAACATTTTCACTTTCTCATTTGTCAAATTTCTATAAGTATGTGGTGTTGCCGCATAAAAACAGAATCCATCATCTTGTTCCAGAACATAATTTTCACCATTTACTTCTAATTCCATTTTCCCATTTATAACCATAATATATTCAGAACTGTCTGACGAATGACCTATAGATTCATGTATACATCCTGCATCCATTTCAATTTGATATAATTCAAACGGTCTGTTTGATTCCTTGGCATAATAGCTGAATATATGATATTTATCATCTTCCAGATCATGAATATCTTTCTTTTTCACATGAACAACTTCACTATCCGGTAATTCCAGCAAGCTTGTATATGGTAATTGCAGTGCTCCTGTAATTTTCCAGACTGTATTTATTGTCGGATTTGATGTTCCTTTTTCTAATTGTGACAGCATAACCTTGCTGACACCTGCCATTTCTGCCAGCTGTCCAAGACTGAGATTACGTTCTTCCCTTAATCTTCTGAGATTTAGAGCAATGATTTCTCCGATTTCCATAAGCCCTCCGTAAATTATATCTAACTACTTGAAATTTATATTTACCAGTGATATCATTCTTGACATAATATATTTTACAATCAGTAAATTATATTTTCAAGAGAGGAATTGCTATTATGAAAACAAAAGCACTGAGAGCCGCTTTTCCACATACTATACCTATTTTTGCCGGCTTCTGGTTTCTCGGTATCGCCTATGGTATTTACATGAATGTTTCCGGATTCAGCTTTATTTATCCTATGATAATGAGTCTTACAATTTTTGGCGGCTCATTGGAATTTTTAGCTGTAAGTATGCTGCTAGCACCATTTGCACCTCTTCAGACAATCATAATGACTCTAATCATTCAGGCAAGGCACTTATTCTATGGCATTTCAATGTTTGACAAATTTAAAGGTATGGGCTGGAAAAAGTTTTATTTGATTTTCGGAATGTGTGATGAAACATTTTCTATAAATTATACTGCAGAAATTCCTGATGATGTTGATAAGGGCTGGTTTATGTTCTTCGTAACTCTGCTTGATCACTTTTACTGGTTCTCAGGTGCAACTATTGGCGGACTTGTTGGTTCTCTTATAAATTTTGATACAACAGGGCTTGACTTTGTTATTACAGCTATGTTTGTCGTTATATTCATGGAACAATGGATGAAAGAACGAAAACACTATACTGCCTGTATAGGGCTTATAAGTACAATTCTTTGCAGAATCATATTCGGTACAAATCAATTTATGCTTCCGACAATGTTATGCATTCTTATTTGTTTAATAGGATTGCGAAAACCAATAGAAAGACATGGTGAATACTTATGACTATGTCACAACAAATTATTACAATCTCATTATGTGTCGCAGGCACTATGGCAACACGTTTTTTACCATTCATTATTTTTTCTTCGAAAAAGCCTACTCCTAAATATATTCAATATTTAGGCAAAGTACTTCCTTCTGCAGTTTTTGGAATGCTTATAATCTACTGCCTTAAAGATGTGAGCATCACTTCCGGAAATCACGGAATGCCTGAAATGATTTCCATTTTAGTCACAGTAGCTTTGCATAAATGGAAACGGAAAATGCTGCTTTCAATTGCCGGAGGCACTTTCTGTTATATGCTGCTCATCCAGTTTGTCTTTTAAAAAAATTTCTCATAAAAAAACTTTTCACATGTTTTTTTATGAGAATGGCTGCAATGCCTTTTGCCTGATGAAGTGCTGCATTTTTTCATAATCTTATTGTGTCTTTTTTATCTTTGTATTTTATTATAATTATTTTGAATTTATCACACTGTGATTTCTATCTGATTTCCTTCTATTCCAACAATGCTGCTTTCATAATAACCATCACCTGTTTCTCTTGGTCCGCTAATTACTTCATACCCATCTGTGCACAATTTTTCTGTTAATTTATCAACCTTTTCTTTACTTCCAACACTAAATGCAATATGTATATATAACCCAAACGTTTGGTTTCTAAA
>CALMUC010000086.1 GCA_937872845.1 uncultured Lachnospiraceae bacterium
GGAACAGCTGGCTGATGTGGCTACCAGAGTGGTTATGATGACAACGGGCGGTGTCCTTACAAGCTCTGTAATTACAGTAATGATGTTAATCTTTGATATAAGAATTGGCTTTATTGCTATGGTCGGCATGGTTTTGTTTTTTACTGTAAATAGTTTCCTGCAGAGAAAAAGTAAAGCACTTGCACCGGTAAAAGCAGCAGCGGATGAATTCGTTGTAGAGAAGGTATTGGAATATGTTCAGGGAATTTCAGAAGTTCGAAGCTATAATCTGACAGGTTGTGCATCTAAAGAGCTAAATGAAGCAATTGATAAGAACAGGGACATTAATACAACAATGGAACTTAAGACGGTTCCATGGATGCAATTGCAGTCCATTATATTGAAGCTTATGGGTGTGGCTATAATTTTGACCTCATGTGGATTTTACCTTGCGGGCAGTATGACATTACAGAATTGTATTGGCATGATTATCTGTTCTTTTTTGGTATTTGAAAGTCTTGGTTCAGCAGGCAATTACTCGACACTTCTCAGGATTGTGGATTTAAGTGTTTCAAAAGTGGAAAATGTCATGAGAATAAAAGAAATGGATACTGATGGGAAAAATATTATTCCGAAAAACTTTGATATTGAAGTTGAAAATGTAGACTTCTATTATGACGAGAATCACGCAGAAGACGCAAAGATTATTAATCATTTATCAGTACACATTCCGGAAAGAACAACCACGGCCATTGTTGGACCTTCTGGTGGCGGGAAGACAACGTTGTGTCATCTGATTTCAAGATTTTGGGACGTAAGCAATGGAAATATCAGTCTTGGTGGAGAAAATGTAAGGAACTACAGTGTGGATAGCTTGATGAAAAACTTTAGTTTCGTATTTCAGAATGTCTATCTGTTCGAGGACACCATTGCAAATAATATTCGTTTTGGGCAACCTGAAGCGTCAATGAAACTCGTTATGGATGCTGCTAAGAAGGCATGCTGCCATGATTTTATTATGGAGCTGCCAAATGGTTATGATACCGTAATCGGGGAGGGAGGAACCAGTCTTTCTGGTGGTGAAAAACAGCGTATATCTATTGCACGAGCTATTATGAAGGACGCACCTGTGATTATTTTGGATGAAGCAACAGCTAATGTAGACCCGGAAAATGAGAAGGAACTAATGTCTGCTATAGAAGCTCTTACAAAAGAAAAGACGATTATTATGATTGCGCATAGACTTAAAACGGTAGAACATGCAGATCAGATTCTGGTATTAGATAAGGGGCAGATTGTTCAGCAGGGAAGACATAGTGAACTCTTGAAACAGACTGGGATTTATCGTAAATTTATTCTTGAGAGAGAAGAGGCAGTAGGCTGGAAAATATAGAGAAAAGTTCTTAATTCGTACAAATGTATTAAAGAAAATCAAAACAATAATGTAACCATTGAAATTACATCTGATTTTTGATATGATTACTACCAAAGAGAGGTGTTTACAATGCAGATTTCAAGCAGATTTACAATGGCAATTCATATGTTTGCCTGTATAGATACATTTTCAGACCAGAAGATGACAAGTGATTTTATGGCTGCAAGTATTGGAACCAATCCGGTTATTATCCGTAAAATATTGCAACAACTAAAAGCTGCCGGTCTTATTGAAGTTGCAAGAGGAACTGGCGGAGTGACAATTACCAGACCACTTGAACAGATTACATTTCTTGATGTGTATAAGGCAGTAGAATGTGCACCGGATGAACAATTGTTTCATTTTCATGAGAATCCAAATCAGAAATGTCCGGTAGGAAAGAATATTCATCATGTTCTTGATAAGAGACTTTTAGAGGTGCAAAGGGCAATGGAGGAGAAGCTTTCAGAAATGACGCTTGCGGATGTGAAAAAAGAGATTGCAGCATATACATAAAAAAGTTACAAAAGTTTTGATGTAACTATTGACATTACAACAAGTCAGTGTTATAGTACAACTACAAGATGTAACAAACAAAGTTACAACAAATTAAGGAGGTACTATAAAATGCAGAAAGTAGTAGAATTTTTACAGAAAAACCCGGTTCAGTATTTAGCAACAGTAGGAAGAGATGGAAAAGCAAAATGCCGTCCATTCATGTTCTGTTTTGAGCAGGACGGAAAGCTTTGGTTCTGTACCAACAACACAAAGGAAGTCTACAAAGATATGCAGGAAAATCCTGAGGTAGAGGTTTCCGTATCTTCTCCGGAATATGCTTGGATTCGTCTTCATGGAAAAGCAGTATTTGAGAACAACATGAGCGTAAAGGAAGGCTGCATGAATAACCCTATCGTTAAGGGGCAGTATCAGACCACAGATAATCCTATTTTTGAGGTGTTCTATCTTGAAAACCCTCATGGTGTGATTGCTGATTTTTCTGGAAATCCACCTTATGAATTCTAGTACAACTGTTTTAAATTCAGGCATATCTCGCAAAAGGAGAGAATTTGAAATGACAAAAATGGACTATCTCAAACTTCTGGTGGACGAAATCCACTCAACCACAGTTGCAACAATAGGTTCAGACGGACACCCTCAGACAAGAATCATAGATATGATGTACTATGATGAAGAAGGTGTGTATTTTCTTACAGCAAAGGGCAAAGCATTTTATGACCAGTTAATGGAACAGCAGTATGTGGCAATATCTGCGACAAAAGAAAAAATAGCAGTGTCTCTTCGTGGAAGAATAAAGAACATCGGGAAAAAGAATCTTGATATTATGTTTGAGAGAAATCCTTATATGAAGAAAACTTACCCCGGAGATACAAAAGACGCAATCGAAGTGTTTCAGCTGTATGAGGCACAGGGCGAGTATTTTGATATCAGCAATCCGTCAAACATTGTGAGGAATACAATAACAATAGGAAAAGCAGAAGCTGTCCAGACTGGTTATTTTGTTGGGAAAGACTGTATCGGATGTAAGTTGTGTTATTCTGTATGTCCGCAAAAGTGTATTGATATATCTTCAGTTCCGGTTACAATCAATCAGAATCATTGCCTGCATTGCGGAAGATGTGCAGAGATTTGCCCGAAACAGTGTATTGAGAAAAGAGGTTAATTATGATCTTTAAGAAAATCAGAAAAGGACATGTTGACTGGCGAAATTTTTTATGTGGTACTCCTGCAAATGATTATATATTTCAAAAGGATACATATGAATATAGGATTGACAGGGCGGTAGAATATATAAGAAATGCCGATTGCATACTGATTGGAGCGGGAGCTGGTGCATCAACAGCTGCCGGAATAAGTATGGGTGGTAAAAGATTTACAGATAATTTTGCGGAATTTATAGAAAAATATGGCAGTCGCTACATGACAGATATGTATGCTGCAGGTTTTTATCCTTTCCCAACGGAAGAGGCAAAGTGGGGTTATTGGTCTAAAGCAGCTTTGCTTAACCGGTTTGATCTGCCTGCATTACCACTTTATAAAGAACTTTATGATATTGTAAAAAGAAAAGAATATTTTGTACTGACTACTAATGTGGACCATCAGTTTTACAAAGCGGGATTTGATGAAAACAGAATATTTGCAACGCAGGGAGATTATGGAAAAATACAGTGTCAGAAAGCCTGTCATCCAAAGACCTACGATGCACAAGAAGTGTTTAGAAAGATGGATGAAGCAAGGAAAGAATGCCTGATTCCATCAGAACTTGTGCCGAAATGCCCTGTATGTGGAGGCAGAATGGAGATGAATCTCCGTTGTGATAACTATTTTGTGGAAGATGAAGCATGGCATGAGGCAGCTGACAGGTATGCGGATTTTCTGAAACAAAATAGGAATAAAAAAGTTGTTCTTCTGGAACTTGGAGTTGGATTTAACACCCCGATTATTATACGATTTCCTTTTGAAAAAATGGTGCGGGAGAATAGCTCTTACAGTCTGATACGTCTGAATATGGATGAGGCAGTGGTTCCGGAAAGCTTCGGAAAACGTGCAATCGGTATTGAGGGTGACATGGAAAGAGCAATTACAGATATAAGGGGGCAGGTATTATGACACAGGACGAACGAAGAGAATATCTGATTCAGTATCTTTTAAAAGAAGAAGTAAGGTTTGTCAGACAGAGTATTCCCACTGATAAGCAGGGGCAGGAGAATCTGCTCCGCTCACTTATGAATATCAGACCGCCAAGACCGGTCAGCGGAGAATTTTTAAAAATACAGGACGAATATCTTACGGAAAGAAATAGGGAGCGTGGAATCACAGATATTGACACGCTTGCACCTGTAAAATCCGATTCGAGATTATATATCTGGCAGGGCGATATTACCACTTTGAAATGTGACGCAATCGTAAATGCGTGCAATTCACAGATGCTTGGTTGCTTTTCGCCAATGCATGCCTGCATTGATAATTTTATCCATACTTATGCAGGAGTTGAACTGCGTTTGAAAATGCATGAGATTATGACAAAGCAGGGACATGAAGAGGAAACTGGAAAAGCAAAGATTACATCAGGATATAACCTTCCGGCAAAATATATTCTTCATACAGTAGGTCCAATTATACAGTGGAAAGTTACAAAAAAAGATGAAGAACTGCTCGCAAGCTGTTACAGAGAGTGTCTAAGACTTGCTGCTGATAGAGGTGCAGAATCAATTGCATTTTGTTGTTTGTCTACAGGAGTATTCCGTTTTCCGCAGCAACGGGCTGCCGAGATTGCGACGAACACTGTAAAGCAGTATCTTGACAAAGACAGCAGAATCAAAAAGGTAATCTTTAATGTGTTTAAGGATGAAGATTTAAAAATATATAATGGTTTGCTATAAGTGTCTGTTGAAAACATCATTTGTTACAAAACATCATTTATTAAGCCGTGTCCTTTTTATATGTTGTATCACGTTTTAATCAGTGCTACAATAAAGAAAACCTGAATTTTGCAGAGATATGTCAAAGCATTTTGACACGCATTTTCTGTGATGTCAAAGCCGTTTGATAGACTATGAAGGGTGGTTTTCCTATAATAAAGTACAAGGGAGCAGTGACATGGAGTATGATATCGGAAGTAAAATAAAGGCAGCCAGACTTAAAAAAAAGATGACACAAGAACAGGTTGCTGAATTATTGGGAGTGAGTCGTCAGACCATCTCAAATTGGGAAAATGAAAAATCCTATCCAGATATCATCAGTGTCATTAAAATGAGTGATTACTACGAGGCTTCCCTTGACTATTTATTGAAGGGAGAACAAAAAATGAATACATATTATGATTATCTCGAAGAAAGTACAAATGTTGTAAGAAGCAACACCAATAGAAATAAAATCATCACTATGCTGTCCTATCTGCTGATTTGGGCAGTTGCCATGATTGTATTTTGGTTCTTTACAAGTGGAAGTGATGCTATGGGCTATAGTTTAATGTTCCTTTGGATTATTCTTCCTATAACGACATTTGTGGTATCCATTATTATTGGTAAAAATGATTTTTGGGGAAAAGGGAAATGGGCAATTACCCTTTTCTTTGGAGTAATGTATATGCTTGCTGAATACGGAACATTCAAAATGGCAAACAACATTACTTTCGACAAGCTGAATGCCCCAGCTTGGGGAATGGTTGTAGCTGGTACGATAATCTCTACAATCGGTATGCTGGTAGGT
>CALMUC010000087.1 GCA_937872845.1 uncultured Lachnospiraceae bacterium
CGTGTGCTCTTCCGATCTAGAATTGATCATATTCTTGAAAATAAAGAAATACAGGCAATGATCACAGCTTTTGGTACAGGGATTCATGATAATTTTGATATTTCAAAGCTTCGTTATAATAAAATAATAATTATGACAGATGCCGATGTAGATGGTGCGCATATTGCAACATTACTTCTTACTTTCTTTTATCGTTTTATGCCCGATCTTATACGTAAGGGACATGTATATCTGGCACAGCCGCCTCTTTTCAGATTGGAAAAGAATAAGAAGGTCTGGTATGCATACAGTGATGAGGAACTGGCTGATATAATAGATAAGGTAGGTCGTGATCAGAATAATAAAGTGCAGCGTTATAAAGGACTTGGAGAAATGGATGCAGTACAGTTGTGGGATACAACAATGGATCCGGAAAAGAGACTTCTTCTTCGCGTTTCAATAGATGAAGATGATGAGTCAGAAGTTGATGTAACATTTAATGTTCTTATGGGTGATAAAGTTGAACCACGTAAGAAATTCATAGAAGATAATGCAAAATTTGTAAAGAACCTGGATGTATAAATTTAGAATCCGTAATCTTATAAATAAATGAGTAGTGAAGGGAAAACAGGAGATAAAAAATGGATGACGATAAGATTTTTGATGATGTCCGCGAAGTAGATTTAAAACATACTATGGAGCAGGATTACATCGATTATGCGATGAGTGTCATTTCCTCCAGAGCACTTCCGGATGTCAGGGATGGTCTGAAACCGGTACAGAGAAGAATTTTATATTCAATGATTGAATTAAATAATGGACCAGATAAGCCACATCGTAAATGTGCACGTATTGTTGGTGATACGATGGGTAAATATCATCCACATGGAGATTCATCTATTTATGATGCACTCGTAAAATTAGCACAGGAGTGGAATACACGTTACCCTCTTGTTGATGGACATGGAAATTTTGGTTCTGTCGATGGAGACGGAGCCGCTGCTATGCGATATACAGAAGCAAGACTTACAAAAATTTCTATGGAAATGCTTCGTGATATCAATAAGGATACTGTAGATTTTATTCCAAACTTTGATGAAACGGAAAAAGAGCCTACAGTACTTCCAAGCCGTTATCCAAACCTTCTTGTGAATGGAACATCAGGTATTGCGGTCGGAATGGCAACAAATATTCCTCCTCATAATCTTGGAGAAGTTACAGAAGCCTGTGTAAAAATGATAGATAACCGTGTTAATGAAAATAGAGATACGGCTATTGAAGAAATAATGAAAATTGTAAAAGGACCGGATTTTCCTACTGGAGCAGAAATTCTTGGACATTCAGGAATTGAATCAACATATAGAACGGGAAAAGGTAAGATAAAGGTCAGGGCATGTTCAACAATTGAACCTATGGCAAAGGGAAAACAAAGAATTGTAATAACAGAACTTCCTTATATGGTAAATAAGGCTCTTCTTGTCAAAAAAATAGCAGACCTTGTAAAATCAAAAGTTGTTGAAGGAATTACAGATATCCGTGATGAATCTTCTCGTGAAGGAATGCGAATAACAATAGAACTTCGTCATGACTGCAATGCAAATCTTTTACTGAATAATCTCTATAAGCACACTGAACTTGAAACTACATACGGAGCAAATCTTCTTGCACTTGTAGACGGACAGCCTAAAGTACTTTCTCTTCTTGAAATGCTTAAATATTACTTAAAATATCAGGAAGAAGTTGTAACAAGACGTACAAAATTTGATTTAAACAGAGCAGAAGAACGGGCACATATAGTAGAAGGTCTTCTTATTGCAATTGATAATATAGATGAAGTAATCCGTATTATAAGAGGAGCTGCAAATGTAGATAGTGCAAAAGCCGGACTTATTGAAAGATTTGGACTTTCAGAAAAACAAGCTCAAGCTATAGTTGATATGAGACTTAGGGCTTTAACAGGACTGGAACGTGGAAAACTTGAAGCTGAATATGCAGATCTTCAGGCAAAAATAAAAGAATTGTCAGATATTCTGGCAGATCCAAAGAAACTTCTTATGGTTATACGTACAGAAATGCAGGAAATTTCAGATAAATATGGAAATGTGAGAAGAACAGTAATAGGTACAGCTGTAGATGATTTTACTGATATTGATCTTATAAAAGATGAACCGACGGTTATTCTTCTTACACATCTTGGATATGTAAAGAGAATGACAGTTGATAATTTCCATACACAGAATCGTGGAGGAAGAGGAATAAAAGGCATTTCAACTATAGATAATGATTATATGGAAGATATGCTTATGACAACAACCCTTCATTATATAATGTTTTTTACAAATAGAGGGCGTGTATTCAGACTTCGCACATATCAGATACCGGAAGCAGGTCGTACAGCGAGAGGAACAGCAATTGTAAATCTTCTCAGACTTGATGCTGGTGAAAAAGTTTCTGCAATTATTCCTATCAGAGACTTTGCAGAGAATAAATATCTTATTATGTGTACTAAATCAGGAATGATAAAGAAAACACCAGAAACAGATTATATAAATATCAGAAAAAATGGACTTATAGGAATAAATCTTAAAGAAGATGATGAACTGATAGAGGTTAAGTCTACTGATAATACAAGAGATATATTTATGGTAACAGCACAGGGTATGTGTATCAGATTTAAAGATACAGATATTCGAGATACAGGACGTGCATCAATGGGAGTAAGAGGAATAAATCTTGATCCAGGTGATGAAGTTATAGGAATGCAAATGGATACTCAGGGGAAAGCACTTCTTTTTGTAACAGAAAATGGTATGGGTAAGAGAACTGATATTTCAGAATTCCATTTGCAGAAAAGAGGAGGCAAGGGTCTTAAATGCTACAGACTCACTGAAAAGACGGGAGATATTCTTGGAGTTAAAGCTGTAAATGAAAATCATGAAGTAATGCTTATAACATCTGCCGGAATAGTTATTCAGATAGCAGGCAGTGCTATTTCATTATATGGAAGAAATGCATCAGGAGTAAAACTTATTAATCTTGATGAAGGAGTGAAAGTAGCAGGAATTGCCAAGGTTCGTACTGAAGAAATCGCCGAATTTGAGAAGGAAGAAAATCTTTTAAAACTCGGAGATTCTGATAATAATTCAGAGGAAAATTACGAAATTTCTGAAGAAGATGATTCTTCAGAAGGTGATGATTCAAAAGGTGATGATTCAAAAGAGGGCACTTCAGAAGAAAATAGTTAATTTTGTTTTATGGTGATACTGAAAAAAATAATTGTTAAGAGAGGATTCCATATGGAAGGGTTCAGAAATAATATTGATTCATTGGCAAATACATCAACTTTGGAAAATATTCTGATAGCAATTATTTATTGGCTTGCCATTATTGTTGTAGTACTTTTTGTATTCTATGTTGCTGTAAAAATTAATAATCGTATTCAGAAAAAAAATCTGGATAAAATGGAAGAAATGATTCCAAGGCGCAGCGTAAAAGAAAATAATCAAAAAGGCAGGATTTCAAGATGAAAGAAATCTGTTCAGAAGAAATAGTAAAAGAAGTAACAAAAATGTGTATTGATGCAAATCTAAATTTATCAGAATCAATGAAGAATTGCATAATAAATGCTGGTAAATATGAAAAAAATAAACTGGGGCAGAAAATCTTGAATCAGCTTATTGAAAATATGGATATTGCGCATGACAACAAAATTCCAATTTGTCAAGATACCGGAATGGCAGTTTTCTTTGTATCTGTAGGGCAGGATATTCATATAAATGGTAATCTTACTGATGCCATAAATGAAGGTGTACGTAAGGGTTATAAAGAAGGGTATTTAAGAAAATCTGTTGTGAATGATCCTATTCTTCGCATAAATACTAAAGATAATACACCGGCAATAATTCATTATGATTATGTTTCAGGTGATAAACTTACAATAACTTTGGCTCCCAAAGGGTTTGGCAGTGAAAACATGAGCAGGATTTATATGTTGAAACCTGCGGACGGAATCGAAGGTATAAAAAAATCTGTTATAGAGACTGTCAAGGATGCAGGACCAAATGCATGTCCGCCATTTGTAGTGGGAGTAGGTATAGGCGGTGATTTTGAGCTAGTTGCCAAACTTGCTAAGAAAGCTCTTATTAGAGAACCAGGAAGTCGAAACAGTCTGGCTCATATTGCAAAACTTGAAGAAGAACTTTTTAATCAGATAAATGAATTAGGTATTGGACCTGCAGGACTTGGAGGAAGTACAACAGCACTTGCTGTTAATATTGAAACATATGCAACACATATTGCAGGAATGCCACTTGCAGTAAATATGTGCTGTCATGTTGACAGACATATTACAGCAATATTTTAAAGATATGTAAAATAAATAGCTTGCATAAAAAATTAAAGAAAAGATATTTACACAAAGTAAACATAATTTTATAAAACAAATAGATTTTCATAAATCAAGAGGATTTTTCAAATGGAAAAGATTTTAAATGTACCTGCAGATAGAAATGAGCTTGTTAAGCTTTGTGCAGGTGATTACATATATCTTACAGGAATAATTTATACTGCGAGGGATGCCGCACATAAAAGAATGTCGGAAGCACTTGATAATGGAGAAAAACTTCCTATAGATATAAAAGATAATTTCATTTATTATCTTGGACCAACACCTGCACGTCCGGGTATGGTTATTGGATCGGCAGGACCTACAACTGCGTCAAGAATGGATAAATATACTCCAAGGTTGCTTAATCTTGGACTTGCCGGAATGATAGGAAAAGGAAAAAGAAGCAGTGATGTTATAGAGTCATGTGTAAAAAATAAAGCGGTATATTTTGCTGCAGTAGGGGGGGCAGGGGCTCTTCTTTCAAAGTGTATAAAAAAAGCAGAAGTAATAGCATATGATGATCTTGGTACAGAAGCAATACGGCGTCTTGAGGTCGAAAATCTGCCTGTAGTTGTGATTGTTGATACTAAAGGTAACAATCTTTATGAAACGGCTGTTACCGAGTATAAAGAAAAATTTTTAAATATTTAGTATACCTGAAAGCAGTAAAAATTCGGATGGCATTGTAATAGTATAAAACATAATATTTCAGTAAAATAAAATGTCAAGACAGTGTTTAGAAGGTGAAAATATTGACAAAAAAAAGGACAAAAAAAAAGATTATTATAAATATTTTAATTACCTGTCTGGTTATTTTGGCAGTAGCATTTTTTTTGATTTATAATTTTGCCGGAACAGGAGAAATGACGAGAAAAGCGGCAGTAGAATGTTATTTTAAAGCAGTCAGCAATTCTGATAAAACATTATATAAAAAAGTATGTTATCCGGATAAATGGATAAAAAATTATAATCCGGGAGAGGGTGTTACTCTGGATAAGGTTTTGGAAAATACATTTTCAGAGCAGGCAGCTGCGGCCAATGGAATATCTTATGGCAATATTAAAATAATTTCATACGAAAATCTAAAAAGATCAGAAATTGAAAAATTTAATGAAGGTATGAAAACAATTTATGGAATAGATTTTTCAGTTTCTAAAATTGAAAGAGTAACTATGAATGTAGGTGTTTCGGATTCAAATGGAAATTCTGGAACAGTAGTAAAATATATTTATAAATATCATTGTAAGTGGTATTTTCTGTCAGATCCGCTTTTACTTGTGAATCTGAATTTGGATGAGAAGTAAAATAATGATATCAAAATCACCAGTAGTTTGTAATAATGAATTTTAAATAAGGTTGACAGAAAAGTATGATTTTGCTATTATAAATAAGCGCGTTTTAAAAGCGCATTTATATTATGTAATGTCTTATCAGACAGATGTTACAATAAAACCGGACTTATGGAGAAGTACTCAAGAGGCCGAAGAGGCGCCCCTGCTAAGGGTGTAGGTCGGGTGACCGGCGCGAGGGTTCAAATCCCTCCTTCTCCGTTCAACATGAGATAGTGAAAAAGTATATTGACTGATAAATAATTTTTCAATATAATCTTGTGTGTTTTAAATTTATAATCCTCGATAGCTCAATGGTAGAGCACTCGGCTGTTAACCGAGTTGTTGTAGGTTCGAGCCCTACTCGGGGAGTTTATTTCAAAGAAATTTGAAATAAAAAATGGCGACGTAGCCAAGTGGTAAGGCAGAGGTCTGCAACACCTTAACCACCAGTCCGAATCTGGTCGTCGCCTCATGTGTAAGAATCATCTGAATGGGTGGTTCTTATTTTTTTTATAAAGTGAAGCTATACTTTTTTATGTTGCGGAAGGCTTATGAAAAAAGTACAATTAAACCCAGAACTATAGTGCTTTTAGAATAGTGGGGACGAAAATGAATGAAATAACTCTATTGGCAAATGCTAAAATAAATCTGGGGCTTGATATTACCGGGAAAAGAAATGATGGATACCATTATGTAAGAATGGTAATGCAGACATTGAATCTTGCGGATGTACTGACAATCGAAAAAACCAATAAAGATGGAATAGAAATAGTAGCCGATGTATCCAGAGAAAAACTTTCATTAGGATCAGATAATCTCATTTATAAGGCGGCAGAACTTCTTATGTATAAAAGAAGTAAACTTCCATTTAAAATTGAATGTAATAAATATTCAGGTATTAGAATAAGACTTTCAAAAAAAATACCGATAGCGGCTGGACTGGCAGGAGGAAGTGCAGATGCGGCTGCAGTATTAAGAGGATTAAATGAACTTTTTGAAATGGGAATTTCAGATAAAAATCTTAGACTGGCAGGGCTTATGCTTGGAGCAGATGTACCATATTGTATTTTAGGAGGAACTGCCCTTTCTGAAGGAATAGGTGAGATATTGACACCTCTTCCGGAAATTTCAAAATTCAGTCCTGCTCTTTCGTTTGTAGTTGCGAAGCCTGGAATTTCTGTGTCAACAAAAGAAGCATATCAGCAGTATGATGAACTTTTTAATGAAACACCAGATAAAATAATTCATCCCGATATAGATGGAATTTGTAAGGCGTTTTGTGAAACTAATATTAATGGAGTTTTTAGCCGATTAGGGAATGTACTTGAAATGGTAACGGCAAAGAAGTATCCGATAATAAGAAAAATTGAGGATTGTATGATGGAGGCAGGTGCAGGAGGAGCACTTATGTCAGGAAGTGGACCTACAGTTTTTGGAATTTTCACAGATCAAAATAAGGCGTGGGATGCGGCAGAGGTATTAGCAAATGAAAAAGCTGCTGAAGAGATTTATGTTGTTAAGTCTGTGGGGGTAAAGTCGTGACAGATCAGGAATATAGAGATGAATTACTTAGACGTTTAGAAGATGACAGAGAACGACAAAATGAAGATAAAAAAAGGAAAAAGAAAAGAAAAAATTTTCTGTTTTTGATTGCATTTTTATTTACAGCATTGTTTGTCACTTTTTTTTGCTTACTAAAATTTAATATACTGATCACAGGTAAATATAAGCAGATAAATATGTCTGAAACTGCATCTGGAAATGTTAATTCAGACAAAAATAATAACCGGAATTCTAAAAATGCTGTAGATAAAAAAAATACAGGAAATATAAAGGTTTCCGTAAGTCAAGGGGATGCAGCAAGTGCAGGAAATGCGGCTGGAGACGGAAGCACAGATTTAAAAGATGAAAAGAAAGAAAAAAATTTCATTATAGATATGTCGTTTCTTGGTGATTGCTGTATGGCAACTGATATGGAAAATACTGCGGCGGGGACAATGCGTGCATATGAGGAGATGGAACCGTCAACCTATTTTTTTAAAGGTGTGATAGATGAAATAAATAAAGATGATCTGACAGTTGCAAATTGTGAAAATGTTTTTTCTGATGAGCAGCTGCCTGAGGTGGAGAAGTGGGGATCATCTACAGGCTATAATAAGACGGATGAAAATGGAAAGACTTTGTCAAAAGGTTTCTGGTTCAAAGCACCCGCAAAATATGCATCTGTATTTTCAGATAACTCAATAGAGGCGGTTACTATTGAAAATAATCATAGTCATGATTATGGAGAAGAGGGGCATACAGATACAGAAAAGGCTCTTGATGCTGCCGGTGTAAAATGGGGAACAAATGATAAAATTATATATTATGAAAAAAATGGATTTAAAATAGCAGTTGTATGTGTATCTTTTTACAGTGAAGATGAGGGTATTTCAAAGTTGAAGTATCTTGAAACGGCAAAAAACAATTCGGATTTTCAAATTGTCTTTTTTCATGGTGGATTAGAAGGTGTGCATAAGCCGGATGACTGGAAAGTGAGTGTGTGCCATTCATTTGTAGATAATGGAGCTGACCTTGTTATAGGATCCCATCCACATGTATTACAGAAAAGGGAAAAATATAAAAATGTAAACATTGTATATTCAATGGGGAATTTTTGTTTTGGAGGAAATACTCAGCCGGAAAATCGTACTATCATATATAAATATAATTTACATATTACAGAAGATAAAGTCACAGATTCAGAGGAACAAATAATCCCATGCTATGTTTATACGGGAAATATAAATAATTACCAGCCTACAGTAATAAAAGATGAAAATGAAAAAAAACAGGTTCTTGACTTTATGAATGGAGACACTGATTCACCACTATAAGTTATTGATACTGATGTAAGAAAATTCAAAATTTATGTAAAGAAATTCAATAGTTATGCAAGTAAATTCAATATTTATAGAAAAAGATTAACAGTATTTAATTGAATAAAATAAAATGACATATTTGAGAAAGGATTTATCAATATGGCAGGGAAAAGTGGAATTTTTATTACAATGGAAGGACCTGATGGTTCTGGAAAAACAACGCAGATTAATCTTCTCTCAGAGTATTTAAAAGAAAATAATTATGATGTAATCATTACGCGTGAACCTGGCGGTACAAGAATAAGTGAAGATATAAGGTCAATTCTTTTAAATAAAGAATATACAGAAATGAACTCAATGACTGAATTACTTCTTTATGCATCAGCAAGAGCAGAACTTGTTTCAGAGGTTATCGGACCGGCAATAGAGGCAGGCAAGGCTGTAATAAGTGACAGATTTCTGGATTCATCACTTGTGTATCAGGGAATCGCACGTGGACTTGGAATTGATAAAGTATATAAAATAAATGAATGTGCAATTCAGGGATATATGCCGGATAAAACATTTCTTCTGTGGCTGTCGGCAGAAGATGGAATACTCAGGAAGAAAAATCAAAAAGAACTTGACAGGATGGAGAGAGAGTCATTGGAATTTCACAGGATGGTTGCAGATGGATATTGTAGCCTTGCAAAACGATTTCCGGAGAGAATCATGAAGATTGATGCAACTTTACCGATAGAGAGAATCTGTGATATGATAAAAAAGGATGTTAGTGCACTGATAAAATAAGGAGGCACATGGTATGGATTTTAGACATGTAATTGGTCATGAGGATTTAATTACGCATTTCAGAAGCATGATTGAGACAGACCATGTGGGACATGCATATATATTAGGTGGAGAATCCGGAAGCGGACGAAGTACACTTGCATATTGTTTTGCAAAGGCTCTTCTCTGTGAAAACAGCGGAACAGACGGATGTGGAGAGTGTAAGAGCTGTCATCAGGCAGATTCCGGGAATCATCCTGATCTTATCTATGTAACGCATGAAAAACCTGGAACAATAAGTGTTAATGATATACGTACGCAAGTTGTTAATACGATGGAAATAAGTCCGTATGAAGGAAAATATAAGATATATATAATTAAAGATGGTGAAAAGATGAATATTCAGGCTGAAAATGCTCTTCTGAAAACAATAGAAGAACCGCCGGAATATGGAATTATTATCATAGTTACCAACAATCCGGATAAGCTTCTTCATACTATACGTTCAAGATGTCAGATATTTATGACTAAACCTGTAAAGGAAAAGGAAATCAGGGAATATCTGCATAAAAATTATGATGTTTCTGATTCAAAAATCGAATTTGCTGTAGAGTATTCTCAGGGAAATCTTGGAAAGGCCATACTTCTGGCGTCTAATGAGGAATATGATACACTGGTTCAGTCTGTTGTTGAACTTGAGTCTGACATTTTCAATATGGATATGGATGATATTGTACGTGCAATAAAAAAGGCTAAGGAATTCAACATGGATATTGGTGAATATCTGGATCTGATGATGATGTGGTATCGTGATATAGTAGTATATAAGGTAACTGGAAATCCGGATAAAATCATGTTTAAGAATGAATTTCTTACAATTAAGGATCAGGCGAAATTTCTTTCATTTAATGAACTTGAAGATAAATCGCGTGCAATTGAAAATGCTAAGAAAAGGATTAATGCTAATGCAGATATGAGTGATATAATGAAACTTTTAATCCTTACATTGAAGGAGAAATAAAATGAAAGAAGTAATAGGAATACGTTTTAATCCTAATGGGAAAGTTTATTTTTTTGATCCGGGAGATTATGAACTGGCTTTAAGAACAAAAGTTGTTGTGCAGACAATGCAAGGAATGGATATCGGTGAAGTTGTTCTTGAAAAAAGAGAAGTTGAAGATTCAGCAATTATAAACGGATTGAGTCCTGTTGTGCGTATAGCAACAGAAAGAGATATTGAAATTCAGACTGAAAATGAAGAAAAGGCACAGAAAGCTTTTAAAATCTGTCAGGAAAAGATTGTTGAAAATAATCTGGAAATGAAACTTATACAGGCTAAAGTTACTTTTGATAACAGTAAGATTCTATTCTTCTTTACAGCAGAAAATCGTGTCGATTTCAGAGCTCTTGTAAAAGATCTTGCAGGAGCATTAAGGAGCAGAATAGAACTTAGGCAGGTTGGAGTCAGAGATGAAGCAAAACTCAAAGGTGGAATAGGAATCTGTGGAAGAGAACTCTGCTGTCATTCATACATTACGGAATTTCATCCTGTTACAATTCGAATGGTAAAAGAGCAGGGACTTTCCATATCATCTTCGAAACTTTCAGGAGCATGCGGAAAGCTTATGTGCTGTCTTGCAAATGAAGAAGAGGCATATACTTTTTTAAATTCGAAATTGCCAAAGCCGGGAGATAAAGTTAAAGATAAAGAAGAAAGAATCGGAATTGTATCGTTTGTAAATATTTTAAGACAAACTGTGAGATATATTGTAACAGGTGATGATGATAGTCGTGAGGTTGCTGAGTCATCAGCTGATGATTTAATTATTGTGGAAAAAAGAAAAAGAAATCAGGACTCTTATAATAAGAGCAATAAAAATGATACAGAGAAATTTGTAGAAAAAGATATTCATTCTAATTTATCCGAAGCAGGATGTGCAAATATTGAAAAAAATAAAAATGCATCGGCTAGGAATGTATCAAAACAGCAGGCAAATAGAAATAGTGAATCAAACAAAAATGAGAATGTAAGTGGAAGTTATAAGAAAGAAGAAAATAATACAAAGGATAATTCTGACAATTTCAGATTTGAAACGTGCAAAGAAATAAATGATAAAAAGTATGAGAGTAATTTTGATGCAGCAAAAGATGATGTAAGAAGAGAAAATTATTTTACTGAGAATAAATCAAATGAAAATATCCCGGATATTCAAAGGCAAAATAGAAACAATCGAAATGGATACAAAAATAATTACAGAAGTGGAAATAAAAGTGGGAATAGAAACGGAAATAGAAATGAACATATAAATGAAAATGTAAATCATGGTGAAAATACAAAACATAGTGAAAACACATCACAAATTGAAATTGAAAATCGAAGTGAAAATAAAACTGACAGCAGAGATAGAAGAGTGTTAAGGAACGATAATAGAGATAGAAATGAATACCGGGGTGGAAACAGAAACCGAAGTGAAAATGAAAACAGAGATGAAAATGGGTCTGGAAGTGAAAGAGAAAACCGAGGCAGAAGCAGCTTTAGAAGCGAAAACGAAAATCGAGGCAGAAGTGGCTTCAGAAGCGAAAACGAAAATCGAGGCAAAAACAGCTTCAGAAGCGAAAATGAAAATAGAGACAGAAATGGATATCGTGGCGGAAGCCATAGTGAAAATAGAAACAAGAGTGGATATAGAAGCGGAAAAGCAAATTATGGGCATGGAGGATATGACAGACAATCATTTAATCAGGAAATTGATAGTTCAAGAAATGACAGTAAATCCTGATAGGAAAAATTTCTCTAAAAATGGATGCACAGACAAAATAATTAAATATGAAGATATAAAATCCGGTGAGAGGATTGACGATCTTGAAAGAAATGGGTTCCGTATTATACAGAACCCATCTTTTTTCTGTTATGGATTAGACAGTATACTTCTTAGTGAATTTGCTTTTTCAAATAAAAAACATGTAAATAAAGCAATTGATTTTTGCACAGGATCAGGAGTTATTCCATTGCTGCTTCTGGCCAGAAATAAGGTAAATGATGTTACGGGGCTTGAAATACAAGAAGATGTAGCAGAAATGGCAATGCGCAGCACTTTTTTAAACGAAGTTGAGGCTAAGTGTCATATTCTGGGTGGCAGGTATGGTGATATAAGATATGTAAGAGAAAATTTCAAACCAGAATCTTTTGATGCAGTAACATGTAACCCGCCTTATATTGCAGGGGGCGCAGGATTAAAAAATGCTGTTGACAGTTTAAATATTGCCAGACATGAGATAACTATGAATCTTTCAGATGTAATTGATGGAGCGTCATATCTTCTTAAAGAGGGTGGAACATTTTCTATGGTTCATAAACCATTTCGTATAGCGGAAATAATTTTTCTTATGCATAAATATCGTTTAGAACCTAAAGTGCTGAGACTGGTTGAGCCTGTAAGAGGTAAAGAAGCCAACATGGTACTTATAGAAGGAGTAAAGGGTGCTCGCGAGTGGCTAAAAGTCATGCCAACGCTCACTGTTTATGATTTAAATGGGAATTACACAGAGGAAGTGCTGAAAATATATGGAAAAAAATGAAATAGTATCTGACAATTTGTTGGAAAATAAAAAAAAAGAAAATATAGATAAAGGCTGCAAGGCGGAAACGGGAGTGCTTTATCTTGTTGCAACACCAATTGGAAATCTTGAAGATATTACATTTCGTGCAGTCAGGATTCTTAAAGAAGCAGATTTGATTGCAGCTGAAGATACAAGAAATTCTCTAAAATTGCTTAATCATTTTGAAATAAATACACCTATGACAAGTTATCATGAATTTAATAAATATGATAAAGCTGATGTACTTATAGAAAAGCTTTTAGAAGGAAAAAATATTGCAGTAATAACTGATGCTGGGACGCCAGGTATATCAGATCCAGGAGAGGTGCTTGTACAAAAATGTTATGAAGCCGGAGTGGTATGCATTCCTGTTCCAGGAGCAGTTGCTGCAGTAAATGCTCTTATTGCATCCGGAATGCCGACAAGACGTTTTACATTTGAAGCATTTCTGCCACAGGATAAGGAGAGCAGAAGGCGGATTATTGAAGAATTAAAGAATGAAACGAGGACAATAATTATCTATGAAGCTCCACATAGGTTGATACGTACACTAGAAGAGTTAGAAAAAATCTTTGGAGGAGAGAGGGAGCTTACTATAGCAAAGGAACTGACAAAAAAACATGAGCATTTCAAAAAAACAAATTTCAAAGAAGCCTTACAGTTTTATAATGAAGTTGCTCCAAGGGGAGAATATGTTCTTGTAATTCATGGAAAGCCATATGAAGAAATCAGAGAAGAACAGAAGGCAGAATATGAAACGATTTCTATAGAAGATCATATAAAACAATTGATGGAAGATGGTCTGACCAAGAAGGATGCAGTAAAAAAAGTTGCAGAACTTCGAGGACTTCCTAAGCGAGAAGTATATTTACATGGAATAGACATTTAAAGAATAGAAGTTTAGTGATGACTAACCAAGACATTAGGCGTTATACTTCAAAACAGAAGTTCAGTACTATTTTTTAAGGAGGTAAAAGCTATGGCATATGTAATTGATAGTTCTTGTATTTCATGCGGAACATGTGCAGGTAATTGTCCGGTAGGAGCAATTTCTGAGGGTGACGGACAGTATGTTATTGATCCTGATACATGTATTTCCTGTGGAACATGTGCAGGTAATTGTCCAGTAGGAGCAATTTCTGAAGAATAATAATTAAAAAAAAGAACTGCTTTGGGATTTCCCGAAGCAGTTCTTTTTTTTTCTTGATAATCATAATAAATATTATTGATACGTTTCCCAAAATGGCTGTGGGGAGCCGGAATCATTTATATAAATAGCTGCATATATTTTGCAGCGCATGTTTTTTGATGAAATGTACAATAATTCATTATATGAAAGTTTGTATTTTAAACTATATATTCATTCCCCCTTTATGCAGGAAAGACCAAGAGAAGATATGTCCTGTGATACATTTTAGTAAAATCCTGCAAATTTAAAATCACCAGTTTTCGGGCATTGGTGTTATTTGTGATGTGATAATAGAATACATAAATCATTAAAATGAAACAAGCAGTCATATGTTGCAAATAATAAATCAGGGTTTATAATTTAAACAAATCAAGAAAATAACTTAATAAAGTAAAAACTTTTTTCAAAAGAAAGAATTTTGATGAAATTATTATGGAATAAGGATTTATAAAATTTTGACACAGTGACGTATTATGGTATAGTAAAGAAAAATAATTAAAATGATAAATGGATGTAAAGGAAAGAAGTGATTGAATGACATTTGAGAAAATCAATAAGAACAAATTTAAGTGTACTTTATATAAGACTGATCTTGAAAAATATGATATAAAACTTTCAGAGCTTGCATATGGAAACCAGAAGGCAAGGAAACTTTTTGATAAATTAATAAGAGTAGCAGAGGAAAAATATGGGTTTGAAGCAGGTGAAACGCCTATTATGATAGAAGCACTTCCTGAAAGTCATGGAACGCTGGTTCTTATTATAACAAGAGTTGAAAATCCAGAGGAACTTGATCCTAAATTTTCGCATTTCACACATCGTCCGGAAGATATAGATGAGGATATAGATGAAACAGAAAATTCAGGTATGTATGATTTCTCACAATCAGTTTCGCAAGAAAAAGATGAAACAGAAACGGATCCAGATAATGCAGAAATAGATGAAACAGATTCAGAAGGTACAGAAACAGATGAAATAGAATCAGAAGATTTAGAAAATGATGAAGTAAAGAACAGTGAATCTGAAGAAAGTGATACTGAACCGGTTAAAGATGATATTGATTTTAATGATATAGAAAAATTTCTTTCAAAAATAAAGGATCAGAAAGGAAATCCTGATATCAGTAACGCACAGGCGAAGATGCATAAGAAATTTGAACTTCCTGATTTTGAAGTATTACAATTTATGCATATTCAGGATATTATAAGTTTTGCACATGAAACTGATAAGACACTTTCAAACTGCAGTCGGCTTTTTCAAGATCAAAAAGATGGAAGATATTTCCTTCAAATATACAGCAGTCCAGATGAAAAGAGTTTTCGCAAGATAATAAGAAAAGCTTCTGAGTATGGGATTCCGCAGATGGGATTTTATATGAATGATTATCTGGAGGAACATTTCAGATTAGTTATAGATAAGGATGCGCTTCAAAAATTTGCAAAAATTTAAGGAGTTGTGAAAACTTTATAAAATAAACCTAAAATCATAAAAAGACTTCACATTATGATATACCGTGTGTTTAATTCACGTGTATATATCAAAGTATGTGAAGTCTTTTTGGTTTTAAAATGTTGTATATAAATTATAATATATAAAATAAATATATATTTTAATTTAAAATTGCTTGTACTACGGAATCAGACGTAATACCAAAGTGATTAAAAAGAAGTTCACCTGGTGCAGAAGTACCGAAACTTGTCATGCCAATATTTTTTGAAGCATATTTTCCCCATCCGAATGTGGAAGCAGCTTCGATTGACACACGGTTTGTAACTGACACAGGAAGTACGGATTCCCTATATTCATCAGACTGGTCTTCAAAAAGTTCCATACAAGGCATACTTACAATTCGTATATCTTTTCCAATGGAAGACAGTTTCTTTTTTGCTTCAATAGCAATGGAAATCTCTGAACCTGTTGCAATTATGATTCCATCAGGAATTTCTTTAGTGGAGTCATCAAGTATATATGCACCCCTTAATGCATTTTTGCCACTTTCTTCCAATTGAGGAAGAGATTGTCTTGAAAGTACAATTGCTGTAGGAGCATCTTTTTTATTTAATGCAAAATACCATGCAGCAGCAGTTTCTTTCGCATCAGCAGGGCGGAATGTATAAAAGTTCGGCATTGCACGGAACTGAGCAAGCTGTTCAACAGGCTGATGTGTCGGACCGTCTTCTCCAACCCCTATTGAATCATGAGTAAGTACATATATAGCAGGAATCTTCATAAGGGAAGATAGACGCGCCATAGGTTTAAGAAAATCACTGAAAACAAAAAATGTTGATACAAATGGACGAAGACCTCCGTGAAGCAGAATTCCGTTACCAATTGCAGCCATTGCATTTTCGCGAATACCGTAATGCATATTATGACCAAGTGGATTTTCTTTAGAAAAATAACCTCCGTCTTTGATTTCAGTTTTTGTAGAAGGTGAAAGATCGGCAGACCCCCCAAAAAGATTAGGAATATTTTTAGAAATAACCTGAATTATGTTACCTGAACTGTTTCTTGTTGCTTCATCTTTTTCAGGTTTACTGCCAAAGGAAGGATCGTCATAAAGGGTAGAAGCTATATCAGCATCGTTATATTTATCCCATAGTTCTCTCAAATCAGGATATTTTACAGAGTATTCATTAAAAAGTATATTCCAGTCATTTTCGGCTTTTTTCTTTTCATCAGCAATTGATTTGTAATTTTCGTAAACTTCATCAGGGATACTGAAGGAAGTTTCAACAGGCCAGTCAATATTTTTTCTTAGAGCGGCAACATTTTCAACGCCGAGAGGTTCACCATGTGCAGATGCTTTCCCTTCTTTTGCAGGGCATCCGGCACCAATTTTTGTTTTGATTTCAATCATTGAAGGATGAGTTTTATCTGCCTTTGCTGCTTCAATAGCAGCTTCGATTTCGTCAAGATTGTTTCCATCTTTTACAAGGAGAGTCTGAAATCCGAATGCTTCAAAACGTTTTGAAACATTTTCACGAAATGCTATGTTTGTATCTCCTTCAATTGAAATATTGTTTGAATCATAGAGTACAATGAGTTTTTCAAGACCAAGAGTACCTGCCAGACTCATAGCTTCATAGCAGATCCCCTCCATCATGCATCCATCACCGCCAAGTGCATATGTATAATGGTCAATTACAGGAAAACCATCTCTGTTAAATAAAGAAGATAAATGCTTTTCTGCAATAGCCATTCCTACAGCCATAGCCATTCCGGCACCAAGAGGTCCTGTGGTTGCTTCAACTCCGATTGTGTGTCCATATTCAGGATGTCCGGGAGTCATACTTCCAAGTTGACGAAAATTTTTGATATCATCAATTGTCAGACCAAAACCGTATAAATGAAGAAGGCTGTAGAGAAGCATAGAGCCATGTCCGCCAGAAAGAATAAATCTGTCGCGGTTAGGCCAATTAGGATCTTCAGGATTAAATGATAGAAAATTCTTCCAGAGTGTGTAGGCTGCTGGGGCAGAACCAAGCGGAAGCCCAGGATGACCTGATTTAGCTTTCTCAATTGCGTCTGCTGAAAGAATCTTGATTGCGTTTACTGATAGTCTGTCGATATTCGAGCTCATAACAATCCCTTTCTGTAATTATTTGAATGGATCTCTATCTGTTTATTTGTTCATTCATTGGAAAAAAGCACAGCATAAAGAGTATAGCACAATTAATCAAAGTAAAAAAGAAAATGCAGAGAACTTTTAAAATCTCTGCATTTTCTAAAATAATCAGTTAAATGTTAGTCAAACATATTTATTCTGTTGATATGACGCTCAGCATTTGAAAATGGAGTATCAATGAAAGAGTCAACAATCATACATGCAAGACCAGGACCTATAATTCTGCCACCCATGCAAAGTATATTTGCATTATTATGTTCTTTTGTAGCTTTGGCAGAAAAAACATCATGGCATAAAGCGGCACGTATTCCATTAACTTTATTTGCACACATTGACATACCGATTCCGGTGCCGCATATGAGAATTCCGAGATCAGCATTTCCCGAAGAGACATCTTCAGTTACTTTTTTTGCATATACAGGATAATCAACAGAGTCTTCGGAAAAACATCCTTTATCGTCAATAACAATGTCATTACGTTCAGAAAGATGTTTTAAAACCTCTTCTTTAAGTAAATAACCACCATGATCACATCCGATTGAAATTTTCATTTGCTTCTCCTTTCATTTTAGCATAACAGAGTTCAGGGATATTAATAAAAAAAATATAAAGAACAAAATAATAAATTAATAAAAAATCAAATGATAAAACAATAAACAGTCAAAAGAAAATGACTGAATTAAGAGATATTGTAGTCTTTGAAATTCAAACAAAAATAACTCTGTGACCAGCTGCTTTAAGCAAGCGATTCATGATAGCACCTCCGAGGTCATCACGATTAAAACTTTCACTATAAATAAATGAAATATTTTTATCATCACATTCACGTAAAGCGGCATAAAGACGGGAAGCAACAGTCTCGCCAGAGGCTGTATCACCGAGAAGAATTATATTGCCGCAATTATAACGGTCAGACATATCTTTTGTTGTAAGAACAGCGACGGATTCGTTATGTGAATAATGCTCGGCAACAAGTGTATTGATTTTATCAACAACTGCATCTGTAACATCAGAAGGATTCTTATTATCCTCAACAATTGACAGTTTTCCCTGTGGTGCATAGTGAGTATATTTCATGCCCGGAGCTTTTGGATGAACGTATAAATCAGGTTCAACAAGAGCTGGATCTATCATAACAGACCCAATAATATTCTCAATCATTTTTTTGGTAATATATCCTGGACGACAAATAGTAGGAATACTGCCTGTCATATCAACTATTGTTGATTCAATACCAATTCCAACAGGACCTCCGTCAAGAATCATATCAATTTTTTCATTTAAATCCTCATAAACATGTTGTGCGGTAGTTGGAGAAGGTCTGCCTGAAGTATTAGCACTCGGTGCAGCGATATATATGCCAGATTCACGAATTAGCCGTGCAGCATCCGGATGAGAAGGCATGCGCAGGGCAACAGTCTGAAGACCGCCAGTAGTGGCAGCAGGAACAATATCATTTTTCTTGAATATAAGTGTAAGCGGACCTGGCCAAAATGCTTCCATCATTGCCTTTGCTTTATCTGAAACATCTGCAGCCAGTTTATAAACTGCGTCAGTATCAGCAATATGAACAATCAA
>CALMUC010000088.1 GCA_937872845.1 uncultured Lachnospiraceae bacterium
CTCGTGACTGGAGTTCAGACGTGTGCTCTTCCGATCTGTGGAATGTTTCCCGTGCCAATTATTACATTTTCCCACGGAAACCACATATCAAGATTATATTTTTCAAAATATAAATTCATATTACTGAGATTTGCTGTGGTAGCAATTGCTTTGGGCACTCCTGCAATAGTAAGATAATTCAAAAACTTTATAAGACCTGGCGCCAGTTCAACTTCATCATCAGAAACATACGAACGATACAATCTCTCTTTTTCTTCTGAAAACTGATTTACCATATTATCACTAAGTTCATATCCGATAAAATGTTCAAGTATTTCTTTAGGCGTTCTGCCTTTTATATGATTTTTTTCTTCAAGAGCAGATACTTCCTGCATTGTAAGTTCTTCAATATATGATCTCCACGCTCTGTCATGATACTTTCCATCAAAAAGCATAGTCCCATTAAAATCAAATATTACGCCTATATAATTCCCCATTTTCAAACACCTCTATGTAATTCAAGTCCTATCCTTCTTTTAGTAATTTCAATAAATGCATATAATCTGCTTCTATTTGTCAAATGGCAAAACGACATATAATCTTTTTTATATATCTGATAACGTCTCATTCGTGCCGCATGATTTTTTTCATTTCTACCGGAGAAATTCTGTACAACATGTTCATTCATGACAAGCACCTTTCCGCAGCCAGCATTTTTTAATTTAAAAAAAAGCGCATGATCCGTCATATCAAGAAAGAGTTCTTCATCATATCCCCCAACTTCACATAATGTAGAGAGTCTGATTGCCATACCGCTGTTTATGCATTCAGCATTTTCGTAAATTCCTGCTTTTACTATATAATTCCGCTTAAAATTATACATATGATATTTTTTCACAGGTGAAAGTGGTCTTGAACCAGAGTCAATCAGTCCTGTAACAATATCTATCCTTCTATTTTTATACATGCATTTATCTGTTATATCTTTTGAATGTTCAAAATATTTCTCGGAAAATTTTGTATCATCATCACAAAACAGCATCCATCCATCATTTATATCTTTTTTCCCAAGATCATTTAATGCAATTTTAATTGCAATATTATATGCCTTAGATAATCCAATATTTTTTCCATTTTCTATATATATAAGATAGTCAGAATTTTCATTTTCATCTTCATGCCTATTGGCATTTTTATGCATAACTGATTCTAAATAATCATCAGCAGTCTTATCTTTCCTGTCAGAATTATCAATAACGATGATTTTTGTGTCAGAATGCCTGCTGCAAAAGTTTTTCATTTCAATAAATGATCCAATTTCATCAAGTTTTTTTTGATAAATTACAACAACAATATAATACATACCAGTTACCACAATTTTTCCTTACTTTTTCAATGTTTTTAATAACAATATCAATAATTATCAAAAACGGTGCATAGTCATTTTTACCCGACTATGCACCAGCTTCTATCGGCAAATAAAACCACAATCATTTTTTATTATTCATATGCTTTTACTTTTGTCCATAAATCCGCAAAATACTGTTTCAGCTTTGTATCCTGATAACAGAACGATTCATTATTTGAACCGCCAAAATCAGGAGTATATGCAGATATCCCCTTGAAATCTCCCTTTGAAAGTTTATCTGCCACTTTCTTCACAGGTGAAGTATAACCCACATATGTTGAATTTGCGAGAGCATTTTCATCTGAAATCATAAAATTCATAAATTTTTCTGCGAGTTTTTTATCCTTACAGTCTTTGGTCATAACCATTGCATCGCACCAGTCATTTGTGCCCTGCTTTGGTTCAAAATATTCCATATTTGGATTTTCCTGCATAATATATGCTGCATCACCTGAATATACAACTGCCATTGCTTTATTTCCCGAAATCATGTTATCAATGACATCATCTCCAGCGTAAACTACATCCATAGTATCTCTTTGATTTATAAGCCATTTATATGCCGCTTTTATTTCTGTATGCTTTTCAGTATTCATTGAATATCCCAATGCTTTTAGAGCAACCATAAATGAATCTCTTTCTGAATCATACATATAAATATTTCCTGCATATTTTTTATTTTTCAGGAGATTCCAGCCTTCGTTTAAATCTTCCGGGTCAACTACCGTCTTATCATATAATATTCCGACAGAACCGACAAAATAAGGTACTGAATATTCATTTTCAGGGTCATATGGATATCCCATAATTTCCTTATTAAGACCTGCCTTATTAGTTATTTGTGACCAATCTATCTTCTGCAGCATCTCCTCTTTTATAAGTCTCTCTATCATATAATCACTCGGAATAAGAACATCATACTCCGCACCACTCTTTAATTTAGTATACATGCTTTCATTACTGTCAAATGTTTCATAAATAACCTGACAGTTATTTTCTTTTTCAAATTTTTCAACAAGTGACATGTCAATATATTCACCAGCATTGTAAATACGAAGTGTCTTTTTAGATCCTCTTACTCCTGAAAATGCAGCAACACCTATAACAATTACAAGCATAACCGCAAATATTTTTTTCATAGACTTTTTTAAAAGTGACGGAATCAATTTTGAAATAATGAGAATTATGGCTATTACAAGTACAACAATTGATGAAAGTGCATTAATTGTCGGATTTGTACGTTTTGTCATATTATATACCAGAATTGAAATATTCTGCACACCATTTCCTGTCACAAAATATGATATTACAAAATCATCAAATGACATTGTGAATGCAAGAAGTATTCCTGCATATATTCCATCCTTTAGCATCGGAAGAATAACTTTTACAAGAGCTTCAAAAGGAGTTGCTCCCAAATCCATTGCTGCATCCGCAATAGCTGGATCCAGCTGCCGCACTTTAGGATAAACACTTGTTACAACATATGGTGTACAAAACGCTATATGTGCAAGTAGCATTGTAAAATAACCCTTAGTCATCATTGCCGATGAGAACAAAATCATAAGTCCTATGGCAGTTACTATATCAGGATTCATAATTGGTATATTATTTATATTTATAATAAGTTCCTTTAAAACCTTGCGGTTTTTACTTAACCCGATAGCTGTTACAGTTCCAAGAATTGTAGATATAATAGTTGCCAGCACCGCAATGGTTAATGATACATACACTGCTTTCATTATTGAACCGTCTTCAATAAGTCTTCCGTACCATCTAAGTGAAAATCCAGACATACTTGTCAGACTTTTAGATGAATTAAATGAAAACACCATCATTACAACTATCGGAAGATAGAAAAACACAAAGCAGATTGCAATATAAATTATATAAAAAAGTTTTGATTTCTTTCTTGAACTTTTTTTATTTTCCATTTATTTTGACCTGCCTTTCTGTATCTTTATCTTCCGAACTTTCCTTATCAAACTTTCTCATAAGAGTAAGTCCTAAAAGAATAATGATCGTAAGAATAATTGAAATTGCACTTCCAAAATTCCAGTTTCCAACAGAAATAAACTGATTTTCAATTAAATTTCCTATCAGCATAAACTGTCCGCCGCCAAGCAGTTTAGGTATTACGAATGTCGAAATTGATAAAAGAAATGTCATCATAATTCCATTTATAACTCCTGGAACAGACATTTTTAGTGTTACGTTTAAAAATGTTTCTACTGGTGTCGCTCCCAGGTCAGAAGAAGCTTCTATAAGTGACGGATCAATTTTACGAATTGATGTATGAATAGGTATTACCATAAAAGGCAGAATATCACTTATAAGACCAATCAAAACTGCAAAATCAGTATACATAAAATGATGTTCACCTATATTAAGGAACTTAAGAAGCTGATTTATAAGCCCTTTATCTGACAGCATACTAATCCATGCATAAGTTCTCAAAAGTGTATTAATCCACATAGGTATAGTCACCAGAAGTATCAGAAGATCCTGCACTGAATCGCTGAATTTCGTAATAAAATAAGCAAGAGCATACCCGATAACAAGGCAGATCAGTACTGATAAAACCCCAAGACCTAGTGATTTTTTTAAAACAGAAAGATATATAGGCTGTCCTATTTTTTTAAAATTTTCCAGTGTAAAACTTATATTTACCAGATCATTAGATCGGAAGAGCGTCGTGTAGGGAAAGAGTGTTCA
>CALMUC010000089.1 GCA_937872845.1 uncultured Lachnospiraceae bacterium
AAACGAGTCCAGTAACACTAAAAGAATCCCCACCGCATGCGGGTTTATCTTTGTTTTTGTTTTCATTTTATCTTCCTCTCCGACTCTAAATTTTAATTTATAAAGCCTATGTTTTTATTAGTTGTTTTTGTTTGTTGTCTTTATCACTTCACAGTGTTAAGTTGTCTTTTACATATTTTCAGCGCACCTGTTGCCAGATGCGCTGTGTTGTCATATTACTTATTTTCACTTGTTTTTACTGATTTTAGATATATTCTAAAGATTAAAAAGACTGCTTGCTACGCTGCCTGCAATCCCCTGCGAAGAATTTGCACTTGTCTGTTCTGGTCCATTTGTATCTAAATGAACTGTACCTGTCATCGTCGGAGCCATAAGAACCCTTCCTGTTCCTCGATAAACATTTACAAGTCCTTCCTTTGTTGCTGCAGAACCTATGGCATTTCCTGTCAAAGTTTCAACCGTAAACTGAAGGCTGCTTGACCATGCAATAGCCATATTTCCATCTATCTTAAGTGTATCATTTTGAAGATCAAATATAAAAAGTTCTTCTCTTGGAACCGGACTTTCTAATGCTGCAAATCCTTTCCCTGAAAGTGAAAGATTAAAAAGTCCCTCTCCGCCAAGAACTGCTGATGAAATATTTCTTCTCCTTACAATATTTTCCGATATTCCTGCATCACATGACAAAAACAGTCCATCATCGAGTGTAATTCCGGTCGGCCAATTAGCTAAATCCTCAACAAGAATATATTTGTATGTAGGTTCACACATTACAAATCCACTGCCCTGATAAACCGTTTTAACTGCGGACTCTCCGGTGACTGCGCCTTTTACCATTTTCCCAAGGAAATTGCCTACGCCTGTCACTCCTGATGAAGCACTTACATTTCCGGAAATCCACTGCATTGCTCCAGCCTGAAGTTTTATCGCTGATTCATTCATCTGAATCAAAAGCTGTCTTTTCTGCACATTCATCTGCGACATAAAATATTCAGTCTGTGCTGTATATGGCGTAACAGAAGAATCCTTCTGATGCTCATATACAAAATATGCTCCCCCGCTTGCAATACATTTTAAATTAGGATTATTAAAAACATTCTCTACTCTTACCATACCTTTTCCCTCCTGAACTACTTTTCGTGTGTCTGTTTGCCTGTCATATGATCAACGGTAAGTTCCATCACACATACCCGTTTACCATTTCTCTTTAATTCGTCCTGTATCATCTCTTCCGTAAGATTATATTTATGCCCTATTTCTGTTAAAACTGCTGTCTTGACATCCATATCTTCTATTTTCTGAATTCGGCCAAATATAACAACACTTCTGACAAACCAGAATCCCTGTTCATCTTTATTTATATTTTTCATTACACAGAACGAAACTTTACAATCTTTTTCAAGTGCTCCTGTTTTATGCCCATCCGATGCACTATGAAAATATACCTTTCCATCTTTATAAACAAAATTAAGCGGAACAGTATACGGATAACCATTCTCTCCTGAAACAGCAAGTACCCCTCTCATTTCTGTTTTTAGAATTTCATCGCACTCTTCTTTTGAAATTTCCTGCTTGAAACGGCGCATTTTCCTAAATTCATCCATTTGAAATCATTCTCCTCAAAAAACACAAAATTATTATAGCACAACAATACGACATTTTTATATTTTTGTATGATTTTTATTAAGAAAAAAGCGGTCAGATTTTGACCGCCTCTTAATAAAATTTATGGAGTTAACGGGGATCGAACCCGCGACCTCAGCGTTGCGAACGCTGCGCTCTCCCAGCTGAGCTACAACCCCTGATTAAGACACCACTCAACAAAGGCAATTCTAGTACATTTTCTCTGTTTCTTCAACTTGTATTTTTGCAGCACCAGCAAAATAATAAAATCCAAAATTTCATTATTTGTACAAATAAGATTTTTACAACAAATAAATTTATAACGACAAAAACTTCCATACTCTGATTTATGTCTGTAATTATATACGGCATATGTAAATCAGAGAACAGAAGTCTGTCATATTTTCTTGCTGATTTTTATTGTTTTACTTATTACAGCAACATGATTATTTTATTTCTCTCATTCAGATTCGCTGTCATCCTGCAGAGCATCATATCCGTGTTCACCCGTACGAATTTTAACTACATCTTCAACATCATAAAGGAACAGTTTACCATCCCCTACATGACCTGTATAAAGAATTTTCTGAACCGTATCTACAAGTTCTTCTGTTGACACTTTGCAGATTACAACATCCATCTTAATTTTAGGAAGAAGTCTTGTTTCTATAGGAGCTCCACGGAAATACGTCTCATGTCCCTTCTGCATTCCATGTCCAAATACATTTGTTATTGTCATTCCGGTTACACCCATTTTTTCAAGTGCATCCTGCAATTTACTAAAGCGTGTCTGATTTGCAATAATTGTAACCTTTGTAAGTTTTGCTCCTGCTGATTCAACTTTTGTTACAGGAACTGCTGAATCAATTGATACTCCTGTTGTCATAGCAGCTACATCGGCAGTCTTTTGTGCCAGTGATTCATCTATAGCTTTTGCAACGCTTGTGTCAACTGCTTTGTCAACTGCTTTTGCTACTGCCTTAGCTGCTTTCCTGGCAATAACTTCATCAAGGTCTTCATCACTGATTTCAGTATTGAACGCTGTAGATGTAGCAGGTGCAAAATCCGGATATGCAATATTTCCATGTTCTCCAATATCCAGTCCCTGAATTTCCTCTTCTTTTGATACTCTTATTCCAATTGTATGTTTAAGAACTTCCCAGACAATCACAGCCGAAACAAATGAAAATGCACCTACTGCGAGAATTCCAATAAGCTGAACCAAAAGACTGTGAAATCCTCCGCCATAAAAAAGTCCATTTTCCTTTGAAAGACTTGTTACACCTGCCTTGGAAAAAAGTCCGATTGCAGCAGTACCAAGAACACCATTGCACAGGTGAACTGCACATGCCCCGACAGGATCATCTACATGCATTTTATCAAAGAACAGTACTGCAAATACAACAATCACTCCTGCTATACATCCAATGATGAGTGACCCAGTAACTGTTACATATGCGCATCCTCCTGTAACTCCTACAAGACCTGCAAGACACCCATTTACTGTCATTCCAAGATCAGGTTTGCCAATTACTATCCATGAAGTAATTGTCGAAGTAAGAACTGCTGCAATTGCTGCAGTATTTGTTGTCATAAGAATGTGAGCAACATCCGCCGGATGCTCAAATGAAAGCGTAGAGCCAGGATTAAATCCAAACCAGCCAAGCCAAAGTACAAAAAGTCCGATAACTGCAAGTGACATATTATGTCCAGGGATTGCTCTCGCCTTACCATTCTTGTCATATTTACCAATACGAGGTCCGAGAATCAAAGCTCCTGCAAGCGCTGACCAGCCACCGAGTGAATGAACAACCGTATCACCGGCAAAATCTTTAAATCCGATTGCGCTGAGCCATCCGCCACCCCATACCCAATGACCGATTATTGGATAGATTACAAGCGTTAATACAAACGAAAATATAATAAATGATACATATTTAATACGTTCTGCTACCGCTCCCGAAACAATTGTAGCAGCTGTCCCACAGAAGACAAGTTCAAAGAAAAACTTAGCCCAGAAAGGAACTTTAGCAGTCAGAGTATTGTCATAAAATGAAAGATCTGCATTTCCAAGAATCCATAAATGACTGGTTCCAAGAATTGCACCATTTCCTCCAAACATTATTCCCCATCCGAGAAGAAGAAACCCGAGTGAAGATACTGCAAATACGATGAAATTTTTTGATAAAATGTTTACACAGTTCTTTGCTCTCGCAAAGCCTGCCTCAACTGCAGCAAATCCAAGATTCATAAAAAATACAAGCATTGCTGTCAATAATACCCATAGTGTATCGGTTACTGAAAAGTTCATATAGCATATCCTCCCTTTTATATTTTTTCTGCCGTGCACATGCAGAAAAATCAAAAAAAAGGACAAGGGTTTTCTTTGTAGAACACCCTTGTCCTGTATGAATGTATCTTAAACAAAATTTGATTTTTGTTATTGTATTTTTTTCACCTTTTATGTTAAATAAGAAAACAGAGCCATAATTCTAATGAATTACGACTCTGCTTTCATAAAAAAGGGAATATATGTCATTTGCAGCAACAACTGCTGTTACTACTGCCACTAATAAGATGGAACTAATTTGCGTTCGGCTGAAGTTTAAGCATTTCATTCATCAGATCATCAAATTTTGATTTATTATCAGATGTCCAGCCTATTTTCTTCATAGCATCATTTACTGTGTCTCTGAGTCCATCACCTTCTCGGAATGCTATACAGCAATCATTTGTCGATCCATCTGGTGCTGTAAATCCATCAGAAGAATCAAGTTTAAGTGCCGTAAGTCCATTCATACTCATAAGTGCAGACTTGGTAGTTGTCTCATCCAAAATACACATATCTGCCGTCTTATTCTGAACTGCCATAAAGCACTCTGCAGATGTTTCATAATCAGTTACTGACTTACCTGACGGTACTTCGTCTTTATATGGAATATAGTTAGTTCCAAGCTGTGTTGTAATTTTAGGTTTCTTTCCGTCAAACTGTGAAAGCTTTGTATATTTGGCAAATTCACTATTCGAATTTACAGTAGCAACAATTTTCCTGATATAATATGGATCTGTAAAATCAAGTGTTTTATCACGTTCAGGGCTGTAACAAAAACCACTCATTACTGCATCATAAGTTCCTGAGTTCAGTCCCATGAAAATAGCACTCCAGTCACTCTTATAAATTTCAAGTTTCCAGCCAAGCTGATCTGCTATCATCTGTGCTACCTTTACATCATATCCATATGCATATCCATCTGCATTCTGAATTTTTACAGCCTTATCTCCATTTGGAACATCTTCTTCTTCCTGTGTCCAGTTATAAGGTGCATATGCACACTCGATTCCGACACGCAGAACCTTTTTTTCAGCTGCATCTGATGATGTCATAGAACTGGTCATTGATTCACCTGTACCACTTACTTCTACACCATTTGCCGTTGTCGATGATTCTGCCTTTTTCTCCGTTTTTGCTCCGCACCCTGAAAGACCAAATGTAATCAATGTTGCAGCAGCAAGAACATATACCATGATTTTTCTTCTGCCTTTGCAGTAAAATGATTTTTTCATATCCATTACCCCTTTCTTAAAAAAAAAGGCGAAGCCACCTGAACCATAATGGTTCAGACGTCTTCGTCTCAGGTTGTTACTTCTTTTTGATTTGTATGAAATGCATTTTATCATCAATAAATTTTTTTAATTGTACATTTTTCACGATTGCAGGATTCTGCATCCGCAGTTACTGCTCCACCTTTCAGCCATAAGAACCGTCTCTTTTAAATATGACGGTTCAACACTGCGGGCTGTATCACTGTCAGGGTGTGACGCAAGCCATGCAAGTCTCATAAGTCTTCTTATCAATATAAACATTGAAGCATATTCCTTATCTTCAGATGAAAGTTTACGAATACTTTCATACCCAAGAAGCCACTCTTCTGCCATAATATTAAGATTTTCCGAAAACGTAACAAGCGTACATCCCAAATCATACATATAATATCCATACCCGAAATCATCAAAATCAATCACCTGATTGACTCCGGCATCATTTATTATATTAAGAGCATGGAGATCCGCATGAATAATTCCATAATTTTCTTTTGTTTTACCATATTTCTGAAGTTCCAATTTTATTTTATTTTCCGCTCCAGAAAGAATTGCCTTATCTCTTTCTGAAATATTACAGTAATCATGCCACGTCCCCCAGACTCCGCCTGTATCAAAGAAATTTTTTTCATCCCACGCTTTCCTTTGGAGCTTTTTATAATGTTTTATACCTTTATTATAAATTTCTCCATTATCAGCACTTTTTCCTATAAGATCGGAAGAGCACAC
>CALMUC010000090.1 GCA_937872845.1 uncultured Lachnospiraceae bacterium
ATCATAAGATTATATAAAAGATATTCAGCCATTAATAAAAATGGAGGTGTTATATGAAATTAAATTCTTTACTTGTACATGGAGTTGTTGATGCTGATGGATATTCAGGTGCGGTAAATGTGCCGATATATCAGACATCAACATATAAACAGTGGGGATTGGGGGATTTTAAATATGAATATTCAAGAACCGGAAATCCTACCAGAGAAGTTCTTGAAGATACTGTTGGAGCATTGGAAAATGGTTACGGAGGTCTTGCGTTTGCAAGTGGAATGGCAGCTACAACTGCTGTGCTTTCACTTTTTAAGTCAGGAGATAAAATAATTATCCCTGATAATCTCTATGGAGGAACATATCGTGTTATAGCAAAAGTTTTCTCTCATTTTAATTTGTCATATAAGTCGTTCAGCCCAGATGATATTAAAGGTATGACAGATGAATTGAAAAATGGTGATGTATCTGCAGTATTTATTGAAACACCGACAAATCCTCTGATGGATATAACAGATATTGAAGAAGTATCAAATATTGCACATAAGTATGGAGCATTGTCAATAGTGGATAATACATTTATGTCACCGTATTTGCAGCAACCACTGGAACATGGAGCAGACATTGTTGTACATTCTGCTACTAAATATATAGGAGGTCACAGTAATACAGTGGCTGGACTTATTATACCAAAAACAAAAGAACTTTATGACAGACTTCATTTTATACAAAATTCTACCGGTGGCATACTTGGACCATTTGATTCATTTATGCTTCTTACAGGGCTAAAGACACTTTCTGTAAGAATGGACAGACATAATGAAAATACAGAAAAAGTATTTAATTATCTGCAGCACGCGCCAGGTGTTGACAAGATATATTATGCCGGAGATGAAAAATCAAAAGGCTATGCAATACAGAAAAAACAGGCACATGGATTTGGAGGAATGATTTCATTCGTTGTTAATGAAAAATATGACTATAAAAAATTTGTAAAAGAATTAAAAATAATTACTCTTGCAGAATCTCTAGGTGGAGTGGAGTCACTTATATGTCATCCGGCAACAATGACTCATGCAGCTATTCCAGAAGAGATAAGGAAAAAAGTCGGAATTACAGATAGTCTGTTAAGATTATCTGTTGGTATCGAAGATATTGAAGATATAATAAATGATTTGAATCAGGCATTTGATGCATCGCGAATGTGAGATTGGAGTGATTATAATGAATTATATAGATGATATACGTGATATTGTGGGACACACTCCTTTGTTGAGACTTTCACATATAAATCCTGTTGAGGGGGTTAATATTTTTGCAAAACTTGAATATCTGAATCCGGGTGGAAGTATGAAAGACCGTATAGGCATTCAGATAATAAAAGAAGCAGAGGAAAATGGCGAGTTAAAACCAGGGGCTACAATAATTGAGGCAACTGCAGGAAATACAGGTATTGGACTTGCTCTTGCAGCACTGCATAAGGGGTATAAACTGAAAATAGTCATACCTGCAAAGTTTTCTGTTGAAAAGCAAAATGTAATGAGGGCTTTAGGAGCAGAACTTGTAATTATACCGTCTGAAGATGGAATTGAGGGCGCAATTTTACATGCAGAAGAGCTTGCAAAAACTATACCGGGGTCATTTGTTGCACATCAGTTTGAAAATGCTGCAAATGTACATGCACATGAACTGACAGGAGAGGAAATATGGAATGATCTGGATGGAAATGTTGATATGATTGTGGCTGGGGCGGGATCAGGAGGCTCATTTACTGGAATAGCAAAAGCATTGAAAAGTCATAATCCAAATATTAAAGCAGTGCTTGCAGATCCTTTGGGTTCGGTACTTGGAGGTGGAGAGCCTGGAGATTATAAAGTGGAAGGTATTGGAAATCATTTTATTCCGAAAAATTTTGAACCGGGTATAGTTGATGAAGTCGAAAAAATTACCGATGATGAAGCATATTATTTTGTAAGGATATTGTCAGAATATGAAGGTATACTTGGAGGATCATCATCCGGAGCGGCAGTTGCAGCAGCTATAAAAGAAGCATATAAAGCTAAAGGAACATTAAATATAGTTACTGTAATTCCTGATAGATCTGACAGATATTTTTCTGAAAATATATATCATTTTGAAAGAAAACTTGAAAATTTCAGACTTGAAGGTGAATTAAGCAGGTATAAACTGTAAAAATTTATAACCATATGGTTAGTTTACATAAAACGTTGACAAAATTATACGCAGGATTTATATTTTAGTTTGGATAAACCAGTGATCAGGAATAGTAACAACCTTTAAACATGCTTCAGAGAGCTGATGTCGGTGTGAATTCGGCAGTATGTCGGGATGTGAATGGACCTGTGAGGGCAAACTGAGCAGTTAATCTATAATTATGTATATAGAATATACAGAAATAAAAAACTGTTAGGGGAGACGGATTTCGACCGTTAAAGCGAAGCGAATATTAAGATATTGTCGATGAATAATAAATGTATTATGAATGAATATATACATTGTTAAATCATTATTGATGTATTCGGCAGAGAGCATTCTTAGAGAATGAATTTAGGTGGCACCGCAGGCAGAAACCTGTCCTATACATTAGATGGTCGGACTTAGGGATTTTGGAAAACAAGGTTTTTAAGGACAGCCTCTAAGCGGAGCAAAAGAATAACGGTTAGATGTGAGAAAGCCTCATGTCTGGCCGTTTTTCTATGCCCGGAAGGACACAGATATTTATCAACTTATCCTGCACATAGTGCTTGCTATTCTCCCCAGACAGAGTGATGTATGTACGTACCAAAAGGCCGCAGAGCCTTAAAAATCAAGGAGGTACGCACATGAAGATGAGTTACAAAGGAAGACAGAGAAAAGAACTGGCAGCCGCCATCGCCGAGATTACCGGAGAAAAGGCCGTGTACATGAAGGCACCGACCTACATCTACCAGATCGGGAGTTTCACGGTCGAGCGCAACGGAGACCTCGCCTGCGATGATGAGACTGCTCTGGAAGAACTTCTCCCCGGACTGGCAGCAAAAGGCTTTACCGCCGAACAAGAGCCGCAGGAGAACGCCACGGACGCTGACGGCTCCGGTCTGACGGTCACGGTTCCGGTCACCGCAACATCGGTCGAGAATCTCAAGAATCTGCTTGAGGCAAAGGGAGCGCTCATCAAGAAAGCACTCGGCATCACCGGAATCAGTATCAAGGTCGAGGATGAGAAGGTTTTATTTTCTTGGTTTCCGGAGATGCCAGCGCCGGACAAGGTCAAAGCCTACACCGAGTTCATTGCCGCCATCTGCCGGATGAGCAAGGAGCAGGAACGCATTAGTGCGAAAGAACGGCCTACGGACAACGAGAAGTTCACTTTCCGGGTGTTCCTGATCCGGCTCGGCTTCATCGGTGATGAGTACAAGACCACGCGCCGGATTCTGCTCCGGAACCTTTCCGGGAACAGCGCATGGAGAAACGGAACACCTGAAAAATAAGCTACTTCAAAGAAAAAGGCCATGTCAGATTATGTTTCTGAATGGTCTTTTTTAGTATTTTTAA
>CALMUC010000091.1 GCA_937872845.1 uncultured Lachnospiraceae bacterium
GAAGAAGAGGAAAGAAAGAAAAAAGCAGAGGCAGAGGCAGCAGCGGCGGCGGCAGCAGCAGAAGCAGCAGAGGCAGCAGCAGCAGCGGAAGCTGAAGCAAAGAAGAAAGCAGCAGAAGAAGAAAAAAAGAGAATAGAAGAAGAAAATAAGAGAGCGGAACTTGCAGCAAAAGCAAAAGCAGAGGAAGAAGCACGTAAGAAAGCTGAAGAAGAAGCACGCAAAAAAGCTGAAGAAGCACGTAAGAAAGCTGAAGAAGCACGAAGAATCCTTGAAGAGGCAAAGAAAGCTGAAGAGGAAGCTTTGAAAGTAGCTGAAGCACAGCGCAAAGCGGCAGAAGAGGCTAAAATTAAAGCAGCTGAAGAGGAAAAGAAACGTGCGGAAGCAGAGGAAAAGGCAAAATTAGAGGCCGCAGCAAGAGCAAAGGCAGAGGAAGAAGCGCGTAAAAAGGCTGAAGAAGAAGCAAAGAAAAAAGCTGAAGCGGAAGCAAAAAGAAAAGCTGAAGAAGAGATAAGGGCAGCGGCAGCAGCAGCAGCGGCAGCAAAGAAAAAGGCTGAAGATGAAGCCAGAAAGAAACTTGAGGAAGAAGCAAAGGCAAAAGCAGCAGCAGCGGCAAAGGCAAAATTAGCAGCAGCAGCAAAGGCAAGAGAAGAAGAGAAACGTAAAGCGCTTGAAGCTGAAAGAGAAGCTGCAAGAAAGAGAGCTGAGGAAGCGGCAGCAGCAGCAAAACAAAAAGCTGAAGAAGCACGCAGGATTCTTGAAAATGCCAAGAAGGCAGAGGAAGAAGCAAAGGCAAAGGCAGAGGCTGCTGAAAATATTCAGGTTGATCTTACAAAAATTGCAGAAGGACATGAACTCCCACTTGCAGCATATTATCTTGAAAAGTACGTTGGAATTGAAGGAGCAGGAGATGATATTGCAGATGCATTTAATGGCGTTTCTGCAAATCCGGATGAACCAAGAAATATTGTGATTTTGGGACAGCATGGTTTTGGATCTGTAAATGTCGGAGAAGATTTTGCTAGAAGTTTTCATGATATGGGAATATGCAAAGAGAAAACTATTGCTAAAATAAAGGCTCAGGCTCTTAACAAGGTTGATTTATCGAAAGCATTGTCAAAACTTTCTGGTGGATGTATGGTTGTAGAAAATGCAGGATTAATAACACCAGATAAATTAAGCGAGGTGCTTGCTTTGTCCGAGTCAAATGATTTTGTTGTTGTACTTACAGGCGAAATTGATTCAATAACAAGATTGTTTGATTCATGTACAGAAGCTGCTGGTAAATTTAATCATTTGATTGATCTTTCAAAAATCGGAAGCAATGAAATGATTCAAATTGCTAAAGGCTATGTAAAACAAAGAGGATATCGCATAGGCGACAATGTTGAAGGTAAATTGAAAAATGTTCTTATGGCTATGGAAGCTGGAAACATAGATAGATTTATTTCTAATATTGATGAGGCCATTATAAGATGCGATAATCGAGAAAAATCTGATGGAGTTACAAATAAGAAATTGATGCTTGCTGAGGATTTTGCTTAAGTTATTTAAAATAATTGCAAAATGAAAAGCCGGTGCTTATAATTTCATAAGCGCCGACTTTTTTAGGGCAATGTAAATATACTTGAAGGAGAGATTTATGTATCGTATAGATATAAGTATAGATTTAGGAACTTCTAATATATGCATTTTTATGCAGGACAAAGGAATTGTAATAAGGCAGCCATCAGTTCTTGCTTATGACAAAAAAACAAGAAAAATCATCGCAGTTGGGACTAAAGCAAAGAGAATGCAAGGTAAAACTACTGAAGAAATTATAGTCGAAAAACCTATTCGCAATGGCGTGATTTCAGAGTATGCTCTTGCTGAAAGAATGATAAAAGCATTTGTAAAAAATGCAGAAAAAAAGAAAAAAATATGGGGACGTCCAAATGTATGTGTTACAGTTCCAATTGGAATTACTGAAGTAGAGAGAAGGGCTGTAGAAGGTGCTATTGTAAAGACCGGAGCAAGAGAAATATTTCTTCTTGAATCACCAATTGCTGCAGCGCTTGGTTCAGGAGTAGATATAATGGAAACGAAGGGACATATGATTGTTAATATTGGCGGTGGAACAACTGATATTGCAATCATATCATCAGGAGATATAGCTTATGGAAAAACTTTAAAAATCGGTGGAGATGACATGGATCTGGCAATCGCAAAGTATATTCGGCATCGCTATAATGTTGAACTTGGTGAGTTGTCAGCAGAAGATGCAAAAATTGAAATTGGCACGTGTGTTGAAAGAAAAGCTGATTTGTCTTATGAAATTAAGGGCAAAGATCTTATGAATGGTCTGCCTGTAAAAATAGATATAACTGCAAATGAGACAGTAGAGGCATTTGAAGAAATATTAACGCAGATAACAAATGAAATTTCGAAAATCATTGAGGAAGCTTCACCGGAGCTTGTGAGTGATATTTCCCAGGAGGGAATTCTGTTATCAGGTGGTGGCGCATTGCTTCATGGATTGGATAAATATTTCTCTGAAAACACCGGACTTCAGTGCCATCTTGTTGAAGAACCTGAAAATGTTGTGGCACTTGGATCTGGAATGGCTGGTGAATATATTCAAATATCAGATGAGTGATTGTAAAAATATATTAAAAATTTTGAGACAACACGATTCTTTTGTATATTTACACTTGTTGCGGGAAACATGCTTTTATGCTATCATAATCGTGCTGTAAGTGGCATATTGTTAAAAGAGAAAATTAATTTAAAAATAAATGAATGGAGGATCTATAAATGGCAAAGAAAGTTGTAATCGCAAGTGCAGTTCGCACTGCTATTGGCAAGATGGGGGGAGCACTCAGCACAACTCCTGCTGCAAAACTTGGTGAGATTGTAATCAAAGAAGCAGTAAATAAAGCAGGTATAAAACCAGAGGATGTTGATCTTTGTTATATGGGCTGTGTAATTCAGGCAGCTCAGGGACAGAATATTGCGAGACAGGCTGCTTTGAATGCAGGACTTCCAATTGAGACTCCTGCTGTAACTCTTAATGTTGTATGTGGATCCGGACTTTATGCAGTAAATGTTGCTGCAAATATGATTCAGAATGGGGAAGCAGATGTAGTGGTTGCCGGTGGTATGGAAAATATGTCTATGGCACCATTTGCACTTCCGGAAGCCCGTTATGGATATCGTATGAACAACGGAGTGCTTGTTGACACTATGATTAAGGATGCCCTTTGGGATGCGTTCAATGATTATCATATGATTCGTACAGCTGATAATGTTGCCGAAAAGTATGGACTTACAAGAGAAGAACTTGATGTATTTTCAGCAAATAGTCAGAATAAGGCATGTGCAGCAATTAAAGCTGGTGCATTTAAAGATGAAATTGTTCCAGTTGAGATAAAGAAAAAGAAAGAAACTATTATATTTGATACAGATGAAGGACCAAGAGAGGGATCTAATGCTGAAACTCTTGGTAAGCTTCGTTCAATTAATGCTGATGGCGTTACAACAGCAGGAAATGCATCAGGAATAAATGATGGAGCAGCTGCAATCGTGATTATGAGTGAAGAAAAAGCAAAGGAACTTGGAGTAAAGCCGATGGCAACATGGGTACAGGGAGCACTTGCAGGAGTGGATCCTTCAATAATGGGAATAGGACCAGTTGCTGCAACAAGAAAAGTTCTTAATAAAACAGGACTTACAATTGCTGATTTTGATGTTTATGAAGCAAATGAAGCATTTGCTGCACAATCTGTTGCAGTTGGCAAGGATTTGGGATTCGATCTTAGTAAACTTAATCCAAATGGAGGTGCAATTGCACTTGGACATCCGGTTGGAGCTTCGGGATGTCGTATTCTTGTTACATTATTACATGAAATGGAACATATGAATCTTCACAGAGGTCTTGCAACACTTTGCATAGGCGGTGGAATGGGCTGCGCAACTGTTGTTGAGAGAGATTAATGATAGTTTTTTTGCTATTAATGTAAATCAGATAATTATGCTTTGGAGGTTGTCTCGTGGAATTTGTAAATTATGAAGAAGATGGATCAGTTGCAACTGTAACAATTAACAGACCTAAGGCTTTAAATGCACTTAATAGTGTTGTCCTTGATGAAATTGATAGAACTTTTGATTCAATTGATATTAGTAAGATCCGGGCAGTTATTTTGACAGGTTCAGGTGACAAATCATTTGTTGCAGGAGCTGACATAGGTGAGATGTCAACACTTACAAAAACAGAAGGTGAGTCATTTGGAAAGAAAGGAAATGATGTTTTTCGTAAAATTGAAACATTTCCTGTTCCTGTAATAGCTGCTATTAATGGATATGCGCTCGGAGGCGGGTGCGAAATTTCAATGAGCTGCGACATAAGAATATGTTCTGAAAATGCTGTATTTGGACAGCCCGAGACAGGACTTGGAATCACTCCGGGATTTGGCGGAACTCAAAGACTTGCTCGCATAGTAGGTATTGGAATGGCTAAACAAATGATATATACAGCGAGAAATATTAAAGCAGATGAAGCATTGCGTATAGGACTTGTTAATGCAGTTTATGCAGCAGATGAACTTATGGCGGCAGCAAAAAAACTTGCATCACAGATTTCCTCAAATGCACCTATCGCTGTAAGAGCTTCAAAGAAAGCTATTAATGATGGTATTCAGACTGACATTGAGAATGGTGAAAAAATTGAAGAGGGATTATTTGGAAGTTGTTTTGAGACAGATGATCAGAAAGCTGCAATGGCTAATTTCCTCGAAAAAGATAAAGAGAAGAAACTTAGACAGGTTCCATTTAATAACAGATAGATTTCAAATTAACTGTATGGAAAAGCTGTTATAGGCAACTTGATTTTGATGATTAAATTCATATAATATTTCAGGAGGATAAAAGAATGGTAGTTGGTGTAATTGGTGCAGGAACAATGGGATCTGGTATAGCTACTGCATTTGCGATGACGGAAGGCTTTCAGGTTCGTCTTTGTGATATTAAGACAGAGTATGCTGAAGGCGGAATGAAGAAAGTTGAGAAGAATATTAATTTTCTTGCAGGTAAGGGAAAAATCACACAAGAACAGGCAGATAAGATGCTTGGTAATGTAAAAACAGGTCTTAAAGACATATGTTCTGATTGTGATCTTGTAATTGAAGTGTGTCCGGAAAATTTAAAAATCAAGAAAGATACATTTAAAGAACTTGAGACAATCGTACCAAAGGATTGTATTTTTGCAACAAATACATCTTCACTTTCAATTACAGAAATTGGTGCAGGACTTGACAGACCTTTGATTGGTATGCATTTCTTTAACCCTGCAAATAGAATGAAACTTATTGAAGTTATTGCAGGTGGAAATACACCAGCTGAACTTGTTGAAAAAATTAAGAATATTTCTGTTGAAATTGGAAAGACACCTGTTCAAGTAAATGAAGCAGCAGGATTTGCTGTAAACAGACTTCTTATTACGATGATTAATGAAGCATGCTATGAGGTTATGGAAGGTGTTGCTTCTATAGAGGATATTGATACAGCTATGAAACTTGGATGCAATCATCCTATGGGACCACTTGAACTTGGAGATTATATCGGACTTGATGTATGTCTTGCAATTATGGATGTACTTTATACTGAATTTGAAGATTCAAAATATCGTGCATGTCCTCTGCTTCGTAAGATGGTTCGTGCAGGCAAGCTCGGATGTAAGTCTGGACAGGGCTTCTACAGCTATTCCAAGTAATTATACAGCTACATCCCGGACGTGATTTGATTGAATTTTTATTTAAATCATGTCTCGGGATGTTTGCATGTAGAGATGAATCATTTCCGGAAAAATTCCGGTTGATTATAAAATTTTATGGAGGATTAAACTCATGGATTTTACTTTAAGCCCAAAGCATGAAATGGCGAGACGCCTGTTTGCTGAATTCGCTGAAAAAGAAGTAAAGCCTCTTGCTCAGGAAATCGACGAAACAGAAAGATTTCCGAGAGAGACAGTTGAAAAAATGGCAAAAGCTGGTTTTATGGGAATTCCAATTCCTAAAGAATATGGCGGCCAGGGATGTGATGTTCTGACATATGTTATGGCAGTTGAAGAGCTTTCGAAGGTATGTGGTACAACCGGAGTTATTCTTTCTGCACATACATCTCTTTGTATGGATCCGATTCTTACATTTGGTACAGAAGAGCAAAAGAAAAAATATTTACCAGATCTTGCATCAGGAAAAAAGATTGGTGCTTTTGGTCTTACAGAGCCAGGCGCAGGTACGGATGCTCAGGGACAGCAAACAAAAGCTGTTTTAGATGAATCTACAAATGAATGGGTTCTTAATGGTTCTAAATGTTTTATAACAAATGGTAAAGAAGCAGATGTTTATATTGTCATAGCTGTAACAGGTGTTATTGAAAAAAGAGGCAGACTGATTAAGGAAATTTCTGCTTTTATAGTAGAAAAGGGAACACCTGGATTTACATTTGGTACCAAAGAAAACAAGATGGGTATAAGGGGATCATCAACATACGAACTTATTTTCCAGGATTGCAGAATTCCTAAGGATAATCTGCTTGGAGTCAAGGGTAAAGGATTTAATGAGGCTATGCATACTCTTGATGGAGGACGTATAGGTATTGCATCTCAGGCTCTTGGAATTGCAGAAGGAGCTCTTGACAGAACTGTAGATTATGTAATGGAAAGACAGCAGTTTGGACGTCCGATTGCAAAATTTCAAAATACTCAGTTCCAGCTTGCAAATATGAAAACTCAAGTAGATGCTGCACGTGCACTAGTTTATAGAGCTGCACTTAAAAAGGATGAATTCACACGTAATAACAGTCCGAGAAATCCGATTTCTTATTCTGTTGAAGCTGCTGAAGCAAAACTTTTTGCTGCAGAAACAGCTATGGATGTAACAACAAAGGCAGTTCAGCTTCACGGCGGATATGGATATATTCGTGAATATGACGTTGAACGTATGATGCGTGATGCGAAGATCACAGAGATATACGAGGGAACATCTGAAGTTATGCGTATGGTCATCGCAGGCGATTTACTTAAATAAGGAGGATACATCCATATGAAAATCGTTGTTTGTGTAAAACAGGTACCTGATACAAAGGGTGGAGTTAAATTTAAACCGGATGGAACACTTGATCGTGGAGCAATGCTTACAATTATGAATCCGGATGATAAGGCTGGACTTGAAGCAGCACTTCGTCTCAAGGATCAGTATGGTGCTGAAGTAACAGTTGTAACTATGGGACTTCCAAAAGCTACAGAAGTTCTTAGGGAAGCAATTGCAATGGGAGCTGATAAGGGAGTTCTTGTAACTGATCGTGTCCTTGGCGGAGCAGATACATGGGCAACTTCTCAGACACTTGCCGGTGCAATACGCAATCTTGATTATGATCTTATTATTACCGGACGTCAGGCTATTGATGGAGATACCGCACAGGTTGGACCTCAGCTTTCAGAGCATCTTCATCTTCCTGTAATTTCTTATGCTGAAGAACTTAATCTGGTTGATGACGGAAAAGCAATTGAAGTTAAACGTCAGTTTGATGATAGATATATGATTCTTAAGGCACAGCTTCCTTGTCTTGTAACAGCACTTTCAGAGTTGAATGAACCTCGTTACATGACACCAGGCGGAATTTTTGATGCTTATGATGCAGATGTAACAGTATGGGGTAGAGCAGATCTTAAGGACACATTGGATTCAAACCTTGGTCTTAAAGGCTCACCTACACAGATTGCAAAAGCATCTGACAAAGTAAAGAAGGGCGCTGGAGAGAAAGTTGCTCCTGATTCTCCTGAAGCAGCAGCAGATTATATTGTTGGTAAGCTTGAAGAGAAGTTCGTTATCTAAATAAAGAGATTCGGATTTCATTCAAATACAGATTGAGTGAATGAACATTAACGGAGGTAAGCCAAATGGCACAGATTACAGAAGGAGATAGAGACTCTTACAAGGGTGTATATATCTTTGCACAGCAGATTGATAATGAGATCAGCAATATTTCCTATGAACTTCTTGGAAAGGGTAAAGATCTTGCAAATGATCTGAATACAACACTTACAGCAGTACTTGTTGGATCAGAAGTAAAGAACCTGGCAGATAGTCTTGCAGAATATGGGGCTGATAAGGTTATAGTGATTGATGACCCTGAACTTAAGGAATATAGAACAGAACCATATGCACATGCATTATCAAAACTTATTGAGAATTATAAACCGGATGTATTTCTTATTGGCGCAACAGCTATTGGACGTGATCTTGGACCACGCGTTTGCGCAAGAGTACATACAGGACTTACAGCAGATTGTACTTCCCTTGAGGTTGGTGATTTTCCGCTTGTAGCTATTCCTGGAA
>CALMUC010000092.1 GCA_937872845.1 uncultured Lachnospiraceae bacterium
ATCCATAAACTTCTCTTTTACTACCTCTTTAAAAATCTCATAATTCATCATAATATCTTTCGTAACCAGAATTTTTTTGGACGGGGGTTTTGTTCATTTTCTTCTTTTATTAAACATAACTTGAATTTCAAATAAGTCCAATAATGTTCAAAATACAAAATCCATCTTCTGATTACTTCTCCTTCTTTCTTTATTTTAATTTCCCCCTGTTATAATCGTTTCAACTAAAAAAGGACTATCGCGCGCATGGCAATAATCCCTTCTAATTTTTCTAATATTCAATTCTACAATAATAAACCATCACCTCCTCAGCTGATAAAACTTGTCTTCATACGAACTCGCCCTGCACAATAGGGACAACCACTACCGCTACTTCTACTGTATATTTTTGCCTGCCAGCTATGACCTTTCTTGCACTTCCACCAGACTTTACGAGTAGAATTCGATCTGAAATCAGCTGGCTTGCAACTATGGTTCTTATCAAAATCCCATTCATCCAGTAATTCAGGATTGATTGTGGCTAAGTCATTTTCACCTTTGCTTACTTTCCTCCGTCCACAATATGGGCAGCCTCTTCCACTTGTCCTGTTGGCAATTGCTGTTCTCCAGCTATGACCTTTCTCACATTTCCACCAGATTTTTTTATTTGCAAATATACTCACACCTTCTGGAGTAAGACCATCATTTTTTTCGAAGTCCCATTGTGTTACCAAATCTGGACGCAGTGTTCTTACATCATTTTCGCCAACGCTTAGCCTTTTCCTACTACAATATGGACAGCCAGTTCCATATGCCCTATTCATCACAGCAGTCTTCCAACTATGACCTCTTTCACAACGCCACCAGACTTTTCTACCACTTTTTCTGGTAACCTGTTCCGGGCGTAAATCTTTGTTTGCTTCATAATCCCACTCACTTGCAATCTTTGGTTCCAATGTAGCTAAATCATTAAACCCTATAAGAACTTTTTTGCCTGCACAATACGGGCAACCTTTCTGGCGCCTTGAATAGATAACTGCTTTCCAACTGTGTCCTTTCTCACATCTCCACCAAACTTTCTTAGAACTACCCTCTGTTACAGCATCCGGCGTCAATCCCTGATTCTTTTCAAAATCCCACTCACCTGCAACAACTGGGTTCACAGTTGCTAAATCATTAATTCCAGCAATTGCTCTTCTCCCTGAGCAATACGGACATCCGTTCCCATTACTTCTGTTACTAATGCCACTCTGCCAGCTATGACCCTCTGCGCATTTCCACCAGACTTTTTTATTCGAAAACGCTCTAACCGTCTCTGGTATCAGTGGAAGATTCTTTTCATAGTCCCATTGTTTCATCAAATCAGAATTCTCTGAAATCCATCTCTCCATTTATACACCTTCTATTTCTTTCCACATCTTTTCCAGAAGTACCTCCTCATGATTTTGAATTTTCCTATCTACCTCTGTCGCTTCCCTCAAAGCTACCGGAAACTTGCCATCAATCAGCTTATCTTTTGCCTGCTCCGTCACTTTACTATCTGCATTCTTAATGAGATTATCCTGTTGCAATATCTCATTTGCAAGTGCTGGGTACAGGTAGGTTTTGAGCATCTTCCTAAGATAACGGTTTTCCAAAAGTAAAGCCTTATTATTTGCAACAGCCTCACTACTATCTTTTTGATAATCACACAGCCTTTGCGTGACAGACTTTAGCTCAACTTTTAGATATTCTTTCTCTTTTCTGAATTCCGCAGCTTTTTTCGTAGTCTCTATAGAATTTTCATAGACCTGTTTCCAATAATCATCCATTTCACCCATAACCTTTCTAAGCTCATCCGGATCACGCCTCACCTTTAATATGCGATTCACATCCAGATTTTTATAAGATTCACCCAGAATAATACGCATACCATTATCATCCAGTACCATCTGCTTTAATACTTCCAAGTGTTTCCTGACATTTATATCTCGTCGGAAATCGTATGCCTTAACCGAATAGCCATTTCTTTCTGCAAATTCTTCTAGCAGTGAACATTTAAGTCTGTCTGGATTGCCCGCAGCCTCTGTTGTAAAATAGGCATTCACAATCTGTATCATATCATCTGTATTGATTTTCTTTGGTCTTGCCATTTTTCCCATTATCCTTCCTATATAATTCCAAAAGACATTCCGTATAGTGATTGCAGCTATGCTGTAGTTTAAGAATTGCTCTTTTGATATCATCTTCGCATCCAATCCCTTTTCTAACCGCTTCTACCATATGCAGGAGAAACCAGCTGTTGGCATTTACTTTCTGCTTTCCTGAACCCGAATCATAGAAATCCAACTGCACCCCCTGTAACTCTGGACGATAATGCCGACAGCTGTTACAGGCACCAATTTCACCATCTTCACTGACCGCAAAAACACAATCATCTACTTCCAGTCTTTTTCGGTGAATAGAGCTACACCAACCACCCTCAATTTTGGTCAGTTCATCTATTGGGACAATGGAATAATCGGTGCTTCCTTTCAACGTAACTTTATTTCCTTTTCTTGTTTTACGATACATTTCATAAGTCGCGCATTCCACCAATGTTGAAAGATTTGCATAATAATTGGAACTGATATCAATATCCTCGTGCCCCGCCAACTCCATACAGATAACTGGCGAACCGCCTGAAATAATAAGATTCATCATTGCAATATGCCTTGTATCTCCCAGATGAATCGCGGAAATATCCTGATGATCTCCAATCACTTCATGAAAGAACACCTTAAGTGCAGAATTTAGATTACTATATCCATACGCAGCTTCCAATGAAGTACCCAGCTTCCCGCCCTTATATTTATTGCCTGCTTCTCTTCGAAACAAAGCATCTATTTGAGAAGGAATCATCTCTTCTGTCTCTGACTGATACCACAAAATCTGTTCAGCCAGCTGTTTTGATAAAGAATACTTTTTTCTGATGAAATCACCTTCTATTGTATAGGTCAGTTTAGTGTTTCCACCCTTTAGCTTCGTTCTCCGAATGGTTATTTCATATCCATCGTTATTATTTCCAAGACAGTCCCTTGGAATCATCAAAAACTCAGTGGGTCTAAGAGGAAGTATCGCTGTAAGGTTCCACCAAAGATACATGGGGAAGTAATACAATTTTTCTTCCCTTTCAGCATTCTTCCAATACTCATTCAGAACATCATGGAATCTGAAGTATGATTGAAAATCTGCAAGTTTTCTTTGCTTTTTTCTCCTGGTCTGCATGGCAGATGCTGCTTCTTCCAGTTCTTCCATTATCCAGTCTCTTTCCGCAGTATAGCCAGGTATAATCTGCAACAGTTCTACAATATGCGTGATACTTTTTCTCATTTTTACTGCCTGTTCCGAATCTTTTTCCGCCAATTGACGAAATGATGTGGATATTTCCCTAAGAGAAGGCAAACTGAGCGTTCCCATCTGAAACATCACATATGCCTTGGCAGCCTCCTGATAACAGGATGCTGTACAACCCAACCACGGCTCAACCTTCTCATGAAACACAGTTTCTGAAAAATCAAATCTTAGCAATACACTGCTTCGCTCATCACTAATTTTCCAGACATTATCATAAAATCTTCCATCACGGATCACTTCCTGTTTTCTGTAATAGCTAAATATCTCTTCCGCTTTTTTCAGGTTTTCACCATCAATATTTGTTATCATCAGATACCTTGAATAGTTCCCTTCCAGCATTTGATTCACTGCCACTATCATACCCTGCCATACCTCCTTCCATAATCTCTGCATAAAAATCCATATCCGAATTCGGATACACCTGTCGCACTGTTTTCAGTAGTTCCCCAATTGGTGGAAGTACTGATTTCTCAATAAGCTTTTTATACCTCCAACCGTCTTTCTCCACACATAAACGACGCATTCTAGAATATTCACCGACCATATGATGCATCATGGATTTCGTATGGATTTCATACCTACATCCAACACACGCTGAATTTTCCGGATAACAGCATGTATAGCCACAGGCCATCATCAAGCAAAGGACTCCGTCCTGTTTTCCTACCGCATTTCCAGAAGCAATCCGTTGAAGAATAACTGGTATTTCCTCTTTTCCTGTCACCACTGACTTCACGATCTCCCTTGCTTGCATCAGAGACCTATCATTCAACCTCACCAACTCTTCAATTCCTGATGGAGTGATACCTATTTCTTTTATGAGAGCCGTCTTTTCTTCCACTGACAGACCCTTATAATTATTTCCTTCCAAAGTTTCTAATAAAAGATGTGGCACAAATCCAAACACTCCTCTTTCAAACATTTCCCTCGCAATGAATTCCGGTGTATATCCTGAAAATGCAGCATCCTTTAAATAAACTTCTGTTATATCAGGCAGTGTTCCTATGCCACCTCTATGGCTACGGGCAAGAGCAGCCAGCATATATCCCTTTGGTGCCGATGCCTCATCCGTATCACCAATCACTTCAATTCCTTGAAGATATGCTTTATTCGCCCGTCTGCTCGCAAAGTTTTTTCCCTGCAAAGCATCAGAAAATGTCTTACCAAAAAATCGCCTGATTATCGCAATTCGCCTCGACGGTTTAATAAAACCACTTTCCATCTGACCATCTTTACAATAGCTCGCAGCAATAGCAAGAATAGTTCCTAATGGCTTTTCAAGACTGGTGGGAATAAATACTTTTATTTCAGGTACACTTGAAAACACTTGCGTCTTTCTCGGCTTCATCGGCTTATAGCGAAGCCGAATTTGCATCTCTCTGGCAAAAGAGCCTGTATCTTCTATGTTCCCTTCTAATATCATCTCTCTGAATTTATTTCCCAGAACTGGCAGATCCGGCATCGGCAAACGCTCAATATCCGTTGCTCTTAAAGCACAGACAAAATGCATTGCTAGAAAAGCCCAGAGATTTGCATACACAGAGGACTTACATGCTTTTTCAATAAGCTTTTCTCTTTCCCAGTAATCATTATTAAAAATGCAATAAGCCATGATCGAGAATTCTCTTACTGGATACGCCCTATTATCTCCTTTAGTAGCACGTGATGAAAACCGATACACCCATCCATTTCTTTGCTTTTCCTGCTGAATATTTTCATAAAAGCTCGCAAATAGCATCGAGGTTGTCAAAGGAATTTCTGTTTCCATGTGATTTAACAGTTCTTCAATTTCCTCGTCACTTAAATCAATAAGCTCTTTATGAAGAACGCCTAAAAGATAATCAAGAAGTTGCCACGATGATTGCTCATTTTGCACCTTTCTTTCAATTAGAAAACTCATATATGCCTTTGTAGTAGCTGGTACTAAACGTTTTCCAAGTCCTTCAAGAATTTTCAGTTTTTCATAATTGGTTTTTTTATAAGCCGACAACCAGATTTCTATTCTTCCCCGTAGCTGTTGAATATCCTGACTTCTCATTAAGAAAGGCTTCTCTCTTAATAATAACTTCTCCCTTTGACTAAGGTACTTCACATGTAAATCAAACCAATCATTCATTTCCATGAATTCAAAAAGTCTCGTCCGATCGATAATACAGTCTTTATAATATGAATTCATCTCATCTGACCAGGTGGCAACTGCTTCAAAAAAGTCACAATTCTTCATAATTACGTTTACCTTTCTCCAAAAGGAAATCTGCCATTAATTCGTTTGTTTTTGCCAGCTCTCGAATCAGATCTCCTTTATTTTGTAGATAACCAAAAGCACTTTCCGGATTCATGTCACCACGCCAAAACTGAAGCTGAGCCACATCTTCGCCCCTTAATGCCAGTTGCACCGAAAACCAGTGCCGGAGTGCGTGCGGTCCAAGTCGATTCTCACAAAGCATCTGGCCATATATCCTATATTCTGGATCACTGTGATTCAGTAGTACTGGGCGGAGTTTGACCTCTATTAATCTTTGGAATCTAGCGTAATAATCATCATAGGTCATTGCCATGCCCCTTTTATTTACAAACATCGGGCTGAACTCATCCTCAAACCCATGCAGAGTAAGAAACTTTTTATGGTATTCATACAATGTCTGAAAAGCTTCCAAAAATGGAGGATATACACACTGTTTTCGTTCCTTCTTAATTCTTCCACATACCACCCCATCACTTCTCATTGCGTATTCTCTTGTAAGGTCTATCTCTGCCTTTATCAGTTTCCCATCACGAAACGTCATTATGATACCCGCACCTTTTGCACTTCTTTCCTGCCTTACATTGCACACTTCTCCCGGACGCAAGCCCGCAAATGCCTGCAAACCTATGGCGAAAGAAATATCTGGAGCATATCTGACCGCCAGATTCATAAGAATTTGAAATACTTTTGTAGGAATATCTCTGAATATTTCCTGTTTCTCTTGAATCCCCCTAATTTGAAAAGCTGGAACTTGTTTCTTTATCATTCTTCCCCGTTTCGTGAAAATCTGACTCTCGACATACAACTCCTCCTTCTTTAACGTCAAATATCCACCATGTTTGTGCGTGAGTTTTTTAAAAAACAGTGTCACTGCATACACACACTTCTCAATACTCTGGCTTCCCCGATAACCCCCATCTGCCTTTTTCTCCAAAGCATAATCCATAAAGAAACAGGTCAGTATTTCCTTTGTCACTTTAAATACATGATCAACCTTATAGACATCATAATGGTCTATCAACACATAATTCAGCATCATGCAGATATAATGCATCTTTGCTTTGACGTCAGATGTCAAAGGGCGAAAAACCTTGTTTTCATATGCACCCACAAAGTTATGCAGCCTTGTAAAGCGGATAATCACATCATATTTATTCTTGATTACTATAAACGATCTGGAATAAACTATCTCATCTGGTCCCACTAACTTGTGTTCATAAACTGCATAGCGATAATCCTTTCTTTCTGTTTCAATATCAGTCATAGGAATTACATTTCCCACTACAATCACCTCCATATGGTGGAGATTGTACCTGATATTTTCCCGAAAAAACAGACTTATAATTTGCTAGCATTTAAACTATACTCGGGGTTCTTTACCCTCTTCCTGACCATAAAATGAACAAAACCTTCTCAGCCCCACACTATAGTTTTATTTTATTTCTGAACAAAACCTTATGTTCATTTCCAATAGTTCTGTTCATCTCTAATTTTTATAAACAAAACCGCTACCCTTTATAATTCAAGGCTTAGCGGCTTCTGTAGGTTTTGTTCATGAATTTCAAGTTAAATTTCCTCCTAAATAAAAATAGGGAGATACAAAAAGCTTGTATCTCCCAGTGTGATTGGTTGGTGTTGGTATTCAGTTTTGAAAATTCTATGCTATGGTGGAACTTTTTGGCGTTTATATTTAACCATATCTAACTCGCCCCTTTCAATAATGGACACAAAAATAGCCAGTGGTTAGCTGGCTGTTTTGTGGTAATCTTACTCATAAAATTCTTAATCACTTTTATGAGCAAATTGTTTTAGTTTATATTATTCTTATAAATTGTAAATTTATCTGCTTCGAGTTATACTCATAATCCTACTCGTGCTAATATTTGATTGCACAAGTATGTTAGATAGGGTGATGGTTTTTTCTTTTGTCCAAAATCCCATCCTTTGAATTTCTGGAAAATAGCTTCTGGTGTAAATAAACCATTTTCATCTTGTTTGTTTTTTATAATTGTAACCATCTCAATAAAACGTTTGTCTAATTTAACACATTCAAAATGGCTTAGTACCTCTACAACGCTTACTATGTCATACCAAATGGACGGAGCTTTAAGTTTTCTGAAGTCAGTTCCCATGTAAAACATATATGGGTGAATTGATAAGCTGTTTTCCCATAGTATTAGTATTCCCATTGCCGCTTCCTCTGTAATTTTACTCTCACTATACTCTGGTATAGCTGAAAGCAATTTTAACATTATCAAAGTAGCATAGGGGCAACAATCATCCTTTCTCCCTGGACCTCTGAATTTACCGAGCTCCTGTGAAACGGTACATGGAAAACCTGGTGCTCTATAAAAATTCACAAGATAGTCTACCCCTTGCTTTATATGTTTATCATAGTCAACTCCTGCTCTAAGCAAAGCAAATAATAATAGCGGTGCGTCACAAAGGCACCAACTAAACATATCCTCACCACTTCCTCCAAAGTGTTTTGGAATATTGGTTAGAGACTGATATACTCCATTGCTATCTTTATGTGACATAATTTCGTCAACAGCTAATTGTATTTCCGGAACATCAGTATCAAATCCAAGTTCCAAAAGAAACAGTAACTTGTGTATGGGCAATTCAGGATTCTTGTGATTGCTCACAAGGATACTATGGAAATCTGTTATATCTTTTAAATACGATTTAATTTTAGCATCAACTAATGCCTGCTTCCTTAGCTCTACCAAGCTCTCCTTACTTTCATTTAGAAGATTTATTCT